>DASSEB010000087.1:0-15773 GCA_035696765.1 Pyrinomonadaceae bacterium
AGAGCGAAGCCGTGAGTTGTGACCCAGCGCGCGATGTGTACGCCGATGGCTGCCACTTTGCCGCGCTCGGTGTGAACGCCGGTCAAACCTTCGATGCGGAAGGCGTCGATGCCGAAGTCTGACATCGTCCGGATCAGCACTTCTTCGAGATCGCGAACGTAGCGGTGCACATCTTCGCGATCCGGACTGAGATTGATAATCGGATAGCCGACCACCTGTCCCACGCCGTGATAAGTCACTTTCCCGCCGCGATTGGTTTCAAACAGCGTCACGTTTCGACGGCGCAGTTGCTCCTCGTCGAGCAGGATTGCTGAACTATCGCCGCGACGTCCTATCGTAAGCGTGTGTGGGTGTTCGAGCAGCAGCAGCGTGTCGGGCTGAATACCGGTTTTAACTGCCGCTTCGGTCTGTTTCTGAATCGCGAGGGCTGATTCATAGTCGACGAGCCCGAGGCGTTGGACCAAAAGCTTTCTCTCTTTAATCATGCAACCAGACCGCGTGCTTTCCGCGTCATTCTAACAGCCGCGTTGGTCTCTGGTACAATTACCCACCATAAGAGGGACGCCATTTTGATTCGAAAACGTTAAGAGGAGAAACCACTTGAAACTCGCCGCCATCGCTTTATTGACCGCAACTCTTTTAGCTCCCTCTACCACTTTTTCCCAGACACGAAGCCGCTCCAGCAGGCCGAAGCCGGCTGCCGCGCCACCCGCGCAACGCGTATCGGAGGTGCGAACCACGGGCGCGACGCGAGTCGCCGACCAGATCAAGTTTTTGACGAAGTTTATTTACCTGCTTGGCGGAGTGACGAGCGGGATTGCTGCGGCCGACGAAGCGGCACGCAGAAATGAAGCGTCACCGGCTGTCCTGCAGCAGACGCAACAGAGCAAAGCGCAAGTCAAATCGAGCATCCAGGGTTTTCGTGAAAGCCTCGACAAACTGGAGATTGACTTCCGTGCGACGCCTGAGCTTCAGCCGTTCTACATCAAACTCGCCGGAGTGGCGGCCGGTGCTGCAACGGCGGAGGAAAAGGCAGCCGCTAATCAGTTCGACGCCGCCGGTCGAACACTGCTCGGCGTGATCAATCGATTAACTGACGTGCTGGTCGTAATGAGGCAGTAACCACAGATGAACGCGGATTAAAAACGCGGATTACTAGTCTTGTTTCTTGGCGTAATAGCCCTGGCGGGCGCGGACGCGGACGTCGTTGCGCGTGGGTACAGCAACCTGAATTCGCCGAAACTGCCCCGCCGGCACCTTATCCGAGTCGGCGTAGTACTGGAGCAGGTATTGCCCTCGCAGTTCCGACGCAACCTGTCGAAACACTCTTTCGAGATCCTTGTCGGAATCCGGAACGAACGCAGTACCGCCGGTAGTCTCCGCAATCGCTTCCATGCCGCTCTCAGCTCGCATCGCGATCTGATTCAACTTCACGGAAGGACCACCCGGATTCACTGAATAGAAGATCACGTCGGCTTTTTGCACTTCCTTCTGGACTTCCTGCACTGCGCGCCGGTGACGTTCCTGTAGACCTGCGCGAGTGCTGGAAAACGTTTGCTGTCCATTCTGCGCCGCACGTGCTTCTGCGATGGACAAGTCGCGAATCTGTTCGCTGAAGTTATCGTCGCCATCTGACAACACGACGATCACGCGCCGGTAACTGCTGGGTGCAGTGGTCAGGTACTTGGCCGCAGCCATGACTGTGTCGTAGAACGCCGTCGGCACCGGGCTTGTCGCCGCTGGAATCGTCAACATCTTTGCCGCTGACGTGTCGGCGGAAGCAAGCGCCTGGACCATCGTTGGTTTATCAGTGATCGTGAAGATCGCGGCCCTGTCAGCCGGCTTCATCACCGTTTTCAAAAACGCCGCGGCCGCGTTCTGCTGCGAGGCGAAGAAGCCCTTTTGACTGGTGCTGCTCGAGACGTCGAACAACAACGCGATCGCCAACGGCACTTGCTCAGGATCGCCGATGCTGGAAATCTCCTGTTGCTTTCCTTCCTCTTGCAAACGGAAATCGGCAACCTGAAGTCCCTGTACCGGCTGGCCCTGCGGATCGGTTACAGACACCGGCACCATCACGAGATTCGAAGTGACCTTAACAACGTCGAGCACTTCCTGTTCGGGCGGCTTCGGAGTCGGCGTGGGTTTGGCTTTCCAGGGCGGCGGCGGGGGCGGCATGTCTTTGACCGATTGCCCCTGCGCGATTGGTGTAGACACAAAAATGGCCAGCACTCCGATCAGGAGCACCGGCCACAAAAGTTTTTTCTCAACCCCCAGAATCATCTTGACACCCTCGAGCCTGTCTCATGCCGCCAGATCTGCTGGCTGCATGTCAACCTATCCTACCGCGTTCTGACGGCATGATCCACGACTCTTTGGTGCCACGTCACATTCGCGGAGTTGCACCAGCAGGACTCCGCTGTTTTGTTTAGTTGCCCGAACCTGAACCCGAAGTTCCCGGATTCATCGTCGGCGTCGGCGCAGTCAGTCCCTTGTTCACAAGCAACTTGATCTCGACGCGTCGATTCTGCGCACGGCCTTCCTTCGATGTGTTCTCTGCAACCGGTTGCATTTCACCATAGCCGAACGGCGTAACGATCCGGCGCAGTGGAATGTTGTGGTTCTCAACCAGGTAACGGATAACGGCATCAGCACGGCGCTGGCTGAGCTGACGATTCAGGTTAATGCTGCCGCGTGAATCCGCGAAACCTGAAACTTCAAGCACGTAGCCCTTGGCGTTCAAGGCCTTGCTCGCAATGTCGTCCAGCGTTGTCTTCGCATCCGGTGAAAGCACTGCACTGCCTGACTTGAAGTTCACCGCGGCAGTTTGCTGTGGCTGGTAATCGTCGAGAGCCGAGATGCGCTCGTTGGTCGCATTGACACCGGCGACAGCCGCGTCGGCAGTTGCCTGCGCTGCTTTCGCGCCGCCACGTGCGGCGTTGGAAACGGCAGCCAGCTCTTCCAACTGACCTGACAGCCGCTGAGCATTCGCTTCAACCTGAGTGAGCTTGTTTTCCGTGTCGCTCGCTCTCTCTTCGAGCGGCGCGGCACGAGACTCAATCGCGCGTGCTACGCGTATATCTGCTTCATTGAACCGGATCTTCTCAGCATCCAACTCACCTGTACTATTCCCACGACCTTCAACCTCAACGTTCAAACCACGCAGGATGCTGGTCTGTGCGTAGTTGGAGCCGCCACGCAGGAACCCACCCTTGGTCTTAACGCTGGTCCTGTCGCTCAGACGGACAACCGTATCCACGCCGTTCATGTCACGAACGGTGAACGTGTCTGAATCACGTCTGGTGACAACGCCTTTGAGCTTCATCTTCTGACCGCTCGCAATGGTGCGCGAACCGGCCGGGTTGGTTTTATCCTGGGCCAGGATTGTTGGGGAGGCTGAGAAGACTAACAGGCAGGTAGTAAGCACTGCCGGGGCAAACATTTTATGTTTAGTGAATACCATCGATTTATCTCCTTCGACTGTTAACAGTATCGCGCTTCTTGAACGCGCGTCTCCTTCAAGCTAATCATGGCGAGTCCTCGCTCCTCGCCTCCCGCCTAGTTAAATTTTGCGGATGACATCTCTTAGACCTTCGACCAACTTAAGTCAATAGGCTTCAGATTTCTTCATCTAATCACCACTTTATCGCAATAAGGGACGTAAAAGACGCCACAGATTTGCACAGATTACACGGATCAGAAATAAAATCCGTGTAAATCCGTGAAGATCTGTGGCTTGCTGTTAGACCGAGAAATCGCCGGTTTCGAGTTGTTCTTTAACGAATGCAAGGAACCGTTCAGCATCGGCGCCATCGATGACGCGATGGTCAAAGCTCAGCGCGAAGTAGGCCATCCAGCGAATCCCGATGAAGTCGTCGCCGTCTTCAGTGGTCATCACCTTGGCCCGCTTCTCAATTTTTCCGACGCCGAGAATTGCCAGTTGAGGTTGATTAATGATGGGAGTGCCGAATAGACCACCGAAGACGCCGGGGTTCGTGATCGTGAAGGTCCCACCGGTGACTTCGTCAGGCTTGAGCTGTTTAGTCCGGGCGCGATCGGCCAGGTCGTTTGCAGCGCGGGCCAGACCAGAGATGCTCAAGTCGTCAGCACGTTTGATTACCGGGACGATGAGGCCCCCGTCAAGGGCCACAGCCATCCCGAGATTGATGTCCTGCTTGTAGATGATCTGGTCGCCGTTGACCTGCGCATTGAAGATAGGGAACTTCCGGAGGCCCTTGTTTACCGCTTCAAAAATAAACGGCATGAAGGTGAGCTTGGTGCCGGTGCGTTGGTAGAACGCATCGCGATGCTGATCGCGAAGACGTGCGATGCGCGTCATGTCGATCTCGTAGACCGTAGTGACGTGGGCCGAAGTGCGCCGCGACAGGACCATGTGCTCGGCGATCTTCTTGCGCATCACGCTCATCTGCTCGACGCGATCTCCGGCCAGCGGCTTTGGCGGTGGCGGTGTGGCGACATCCGGAACGCGAGGCGTGGCCGGCGCGGCTTCCGCTCTTGCTTGCGGTGCGGTTGCTGCGGTCCCCGACTCGATGAAACTCAGGATGTCGTTTTTAGTTACTCGACCACTTAGACCAGTGCCTTCGAGTTTTGAAATGTCAACGCCGTGCTCTTGCGCAATCTTACGGACGAGTGGACTCGACTTGGTCCGTCGCAGTTCATCTATACTCGCAGTGCTTGCATCTTGTGCAGACGCAGTTGCGGCAGGCGCAGTCGGTTTTGCCTCGACGGGTGCAGGCGGCGGCGCGGGCGCTGGTCGTGTCTCGACAGGTGGAGACGCAACAGGTGTTGGCGCTGGAGGCGGCGTTACTTGCTGCGGTGGCGGCGGCGGCGGTGCGGCAGGTGCGGGCGCTGCTGGTTTTTGTTCGACAGGCTTCGCTGCCGGCGGCGCTGCCGCAGCAGATTGATCGCCGTCGAGCACCGCCACGACGGTGTTAACTTCTACGGTCTCGCCTTCTTTGAACCTGACTTCAGTTAACGTTCCCGCGGCGGGCGAGGGAATTTCCGCATCGACCTTATCGGTCGAGATCTCAAATAGCGGTTCATCGCGTTCGACACGTTCGCCGACTTTCTTCAGCCACTTTGTAATCGTTCCCTCCGCAATGGACTCACCCATCTGCGGCATCACCACTTCAGTGCTCATCTGTTCTCCAGAATTTTAACCACGGATTTTCACCGATGAAGACGGATCAATAAGCCGCCAGTTTGCGCGCCGCATCCACGACATCTTTCGTTTGCGGCAGATAATAATCTTCCAGCGGCGGCGAATACGGCACCGGCGTATCGATCGACGCAATACGCACAACCGGCGCATCGAGCCATTCAAACGCCTCTTCGGCAAGCAGCGCGGCAATCTCGCCGCCAATGCCGCCCGTGCGCGATGCTTCATGCAGCACGATCGCTTTGCTGGTCTTCTTCACGCTCGCGAGTATTGCAGGCTTGTCGAGCGGCGCGAGCGTTCTCAAGTCGATTACTTCGACGTCCAGTCCTTCTTTCTCGAGTTCCTGGGCCGCGTCGAGCGCTGTAAGGACCATTGCGCCGAAGGTGATGATCGACAAATCGCGGCCGGCGCGCGCAACACGCGCTTTGCCAATCTCGACGATGTAATCATCCGAAGGTAGTTCTTCACGCAAGCGCGGCAAACGATAAAGTTTTTTGTGTTCGAAATAGAGCACCGGATCGGGATCGCGAATCGCCGCTTTGATCAAGCCTTTCGCGTCGTAAGCGGTCGACGGTTCGACGATCTTAAGTCCGGCGGTGTTCAGAAAAAAGGATTCGGCGTTCAGCGAGTGAAACGGTCCGGAGCGCACGCCTGAGCCGCATGGACCACGAAATACTGCCGCCATGCCGGCGCCCCAGCGATACCGACATTTCGCCGCGTAGTTTGTAAGCAGATCGAACCCGGCGGAAATAAAATCAATAAACTGAAACTCCGCAACAGGCCGCATGCCCATCAACGCAGCGCCACACGCCGCGCCCACGATCGCGCCTTCCGAGATCGGCGTATCGATCACACGCTCTTTGCCAAACTGATCGATCAATCCGTCGGTGACTTTGAACGCGCCGCCATACGCGCCCACGTCTTCGCCGATCACAAACACCGTTGGATCACGTTCCATCTCTTCCCAAATCCCCTGGCGGATCGCTTCGACGAGAGTGGCCTGGCCGCCACGTTCCGGGCGTGCCGATTTGTGTTCTTTTTTGACGGCTGTTGACATCGTTAAATACTCAGGCTGACTTGTCTAATTTTGGACTTCGGATTGTCCGGCGATTTAGGGTGAACTAGTAACTGCTCGCACTTTGGGTGTATGAACACATCCAGTCCCTCCATCGGATAGGCACCCAATAACACTTCAGATGTTGCCGGCATAACCACTGCGTGGCCGACAAGTGTGGTTCTGTCCTCGAACCGAACCTGGACCGGACCCACAACGTCCACTTCCAAAAGAGTCTCGTCTGCGAGTTTCACTACTTCCTTGCCAACTAGCGGCAGTTGAAGTTGTTGTTGAATCTCTTCATTGAGGACGAGATCCCACGCGCCGCTGTCAACCAAAGCTTTCGTTGTAACTCGACGTATTTCATTTGCTGTGGCCCAGCCGCGCCGATAGAACGCGAGATCATCTCCATTTGTTAATTCAATGTCTGCATACACGTATCCCATTCCTTCTCCTCCGGTAAGTGAGGTACCTTTGGTACTCTTGTGTTTGTAGTTTGCTGGTTTAAGCGTCATTACCCCTCCAGGACCTTTGGTCTAAACGCGGGCGCCACGATGTTGTTGTCAAAAACTCCGTACGCCGCCTGCTCGCCTTCGGGCATCGGTGAAGACTCAGCCCAGGCGCAATCCTCGTCAATCTCGCGGAGAACGCTCGCGGTGATCTCTTCGAGCTTCTCTTTTGTCGCTAAGTTACATTCCAGCAGATAACGTTCATAACGATCGATCGGATCGTTGTTCTGTTCCCACCATTCGATCTCTCCTTCCGCCACGTAGCGTTGATCGTCGTGCTCCGCATGTCCCTTGCGCCGATAAGTCTTCGCTTCAATCAACACGGAGCCGCCACCACGTCGCGCATACTCAGCCGCTTGTCTCGTAACCTCATAACACGCGACGACGTCGTTGCCGTCGACGATGTACGCGGGAATGCCGTAACCCGCCGCTTTCTCCGCCAGATCTCGGACGGCGGTTTGCAGGCTCGTCGGAGTTGAATACGCGTAGTGGTTGTGTTCGGCGATGACGATCAACGGCAATCGTTGCACGGCGGCGAAGTTGAGACCTTCATGAAACGCGCCGGTGCTCATGCCTCCGTCGCCGATGTAAGCGATCGCGACGAACTTCTTCTTCTGCATGCGCCCGCCGAGCAGCACGCCGGTCATCACCGGGATCATGTCGCCGAGATGAGAGATTGGGCCAATGAATCCCTTTTGCATATCGCCGAAGTGGATGTTGAGATCGCGTCCGCCGGATGGTCCCCACGCCTTCGCCATGTACTGCGCAAAGATGTCGCGCGGGCGGATGCCTTTTACGAGAACGGCGCCGAGGTCTCTGATCAACGGCGTGACGAAGTCCTGCGGTTGAAGGGCGTAGGCGCTACCGACCGCAGTGGCTTCCTGGCCGAGAGATCGAAACACGCCGCCGACGACTTTCGTCTGGCGATAAAGATTTACGAGGCGTTCTTCGACGAGGCGCGTGAGTTTCAGGTAACGATAAAGTTCAAGATGCTGCTCGGGCTTGAGTGTAGTCTCGGTCGAACAACTTAGGGGCTTGCCGTCAACCGGTTTACGCGGTGCGTATTTGGTGCTGATACGCATTTGAAAACGAGGCCGAGGCAGTCGCCGGCGCCGTCGTTTGTCGCGTGCTGAATTTTCCTGTTGATCCATTTACCTGATCCTGAATTAACCACGGATGACTCGGATTTTAAATGTGCACCGCCATATCGTGAACGCCTTCCGCGGCTTCCATTACGGCCTCGGAGATCGTCGGATGCGCGTGCATCGTTCGTCCCAGCTCGTCGGCGGTAGATTCGAGTTGCATCGCCACGCAAGCCTCGGCGATTAACTCCGTCGCATGTGGCCCAATGATGTGCACGCCCAGAATCTCGTCGTACTTCTTCTCACTGACGATCTTTACGAAACCTTCCTCCTCGCCGATGATGCGCGCCTTGCCCGACGCCGAGAAAGGAAACTTCCCGATTTTCACATCGTAGCCCTGCTCCTTTGCTCTTGCTTCAGTGAGCCCGACGGAACCGATTTCCGGATCGCAGTAAGTGCAGTTCGGCACGAGCCGCAGATTGATCGGCCGCACGTCTTTCCTGCCCGCGAGATGCTCGACGGCGACGATTCCTTCCTTCGAAGCGAGGTGGGCCAACAAAGGCGTGGGCACAACGTCGCCGATCGCATAGACACCTTTCTCAGCAGTCTGCTGGAACTCGTCGATCTGAATGAATCCTTTTTCAACTTTGATCTTCGAGCCTTCCAGTCCAAGGCCTTCGGTGTAGGGCATGCGCCCGACTGCAACCAGCAACATCTCCGCTTCGAGAGTCACTGCCTCGCCTTTCGCAGTCTTACCCGTTACACGCACACCCGATTCAGTCTTCTCCAGCTTCTCGAGCTTCGTGTCTACTTGCGACTTGATTCCGCGTTTGCGGAAACTGCGTTCGAGTTCTTTCGAAACTTCTTCATCTTCGAGCGGCACCAGCCGCGGCATCAATTCGACAATCGTCGTCTCAGCGCCAAACCGCGAATACACGGAAGCAAACTCCACGCCGACTGCGCCCGCGCCCATCACAATCAACGACTTCGGCACCTGCTGCAGCTCGAGAATGTGATCGCTATTCACTACATGATTGCCGTCAGTTTCAAACCCCGGAATGGGCCGCACGACAGATCCCGTGGCGATGATGATGTTTTTAGTCTGGAGCGTTTGCTTTTTACCTTCACTGTCAGTCACTTCAACTTTACCGGGCAGCGCGAGTTTGCCGGTGCCCTTGAAGACAGTGACCTTGTTTTTCTTCATCAGGTACTCGATGCCCTTCGAGTTTTTCAGCACGACCTTGTCTTTTCTTTTCTGCACGTCCGCAAAAGCGAGCTGAATCCCCGAGGCTTGCACGCCAAAATCCGCCGCATGCTGCATCTGTTCATAAACGTGGGCCGACATCAGCATCTGCTTCGTCGGAATACAACCACGCAGCGTGCAGGTGCCGCCAAGCCGGTTGTCTTTCTCGACGATTGCTGTCTTCAATCCCAATTGACCGGCGCGAATCGCGGCCACATAACCGCCAGGCCCGCTGCCGATAATCGTCACATCAAACTGTTCGTTCGCCAATTTTGTAGGTTTCCCCTCGCCGGAGCCATAATCAAAATGAAAAAGACCGGGCATTATAGCCACAAAGAGGCATAAAAAGCACAAAGGGCGTGCTCGGTTAAGAGCACGCCCAATTTAGCTCGCGCTTACGAAATAAACTCAGAACTCGAAGCGCGCTGCGAGTTGAATCTGACGTTCGCGGAACAGCGTACTGTCAGCGCCCGTCACATTCCGGAAAGGATTCGTCCCGACGCCGTTGAAGGTCAGCGTGGAGCCGGAGAGATTGTAAATAGTGCTGTTAACGAGGGTGACCTGGGTGCGGTTGAAAATGTTGAAACCTTCAGCCAACACCTCGAGTTTCATGCTTTCAGTAAGACTGAAGCGGCGTGAAAGCCGTGCATCGAGATACCAGATATTCGGCTGCTTGAAAAAGTTACGCGGCACGAGCGCAAACCGGTTGGCGCCGCCCGAACCGTTCGCACCACCACCCGGCGTTTGATTGGAAGCAAAACCAAACGACTGCGGGTTGATATTGTTGGCGATGTTTCCGGTAAATCGCGCGCCGGAAAAGGCATTGAAGATCGGCGCTATCGTCCACCCGTTGAAGATGTGCTTCGCCGGTCCATCGGAGAACGGATTCGGATTGTAGACAACGCTCGCCACAAACTTCTGTCTACGGTCGAACGCCGAGAGCCCTGTCTCGCCGGATTGATCGAACGCATTGAAGGGCACGTTGTTGGCAGTAAACGTTTGTGACGTCTGACCGTTATCAGAAGCGCGAGAGAGGGTGTAGTTAGTCTGGAACTGCAATCCACTCGTAAGACGCCGGTTAGCTTGCAACACCAGCGCGTGGTATTTGGAGTAGACGTCGCTGCGGATCTCGGTAAGCTGCGCGAAATTCTTATTCGGCCTCGATCCTACAAACAAAGGCGTCAGGTAAGTCTGGCCTGCAAATGGACCGCCGACGATGTTGAGCGCAACGATCCGGGCTGGCGGCGGCAAGTTGGTATCCACGAAGTTTGGCAGCGAATTGCCGAAACTTCCGAGATAAGAAGCCGAGACAACAGTGTTCCTCGCGATCTCGCGCTCGAAAACGAAGTCCCACTGGTGAATCTGCGGAAGTTGGAAATCTTCGTCGAAGTATTGCACTGCGCCCACGGGCGGATTAGAAGCGGGGAGCAGATTCGGATAGATCGGCAGGAACGCGCAATTGTCTGCCGAGACGCCTGAACATGCTGCCGGCAAATTGTTGGCGCTGGCGATGAACTGTCGTTGACCTTGATCGATGCCTACGCCGGTGTTGACCAGCGCGTTGTAAACGGTCGAGTTGATAACGCGTCCGTAATAGAGTCCCCAGCCACCACGAATGCTGGTCTTGCCATCGCCGTTCACGTCCAAAGCAAATCCCACACGCGGTCCGAAGTTATTTCGATCATCGACTTTGTTGTTGGTTTGCGGCAGGCCCGGATTCACGTTCACCGGATCGGGATTGAGCTGGTACTCATAACGCAAGCCGAGATTCAAAGTGAATCGCGGGGTGACGCGCCAGTCGTCCTGCACGAAATAGTTGAGGTCGGTGGTCTTCATATTGAGACCGAGAACACCAAGCCCCTGGTTGAAGTTGCCGGCGTAGCACTTGCCCACACGGCGGGTTGAACTAACGCACAATCCGAGACTGCCGTTCGGCGTAGCGGACAGGGCGCGAATGGCGCCATTGGTTTGAAAGTTGACGTAGTCGATAATGAAATCGGCGATTCCGGTGGTGGCGCCGGTGTAGTTGAACTCCCCACCCGAGAAACGCAAGTTGTTGACGATGTCCTTGACGAAGTTCACATCGCCGCCAAACTTGAACGTGTGATTACCGTTCGTCAGCGTCACTGTATCGGCAAACTGCCAGCGCCGCTCATCCGGGAACGAAGCACGCTCGAGAAACTCGGGCATACCGAACGAGAACGTCGACGTACCGACGAGAATTGTCTGCGGCGACCTGCCGCCAACCGCATTCGTTGGCTCGCCGGCGATCGGCGGCTGACTAAACTGAAACTCGTTGTCGCGACCCCATTGGAAACGAAACTCGTTTAGAAGGTTCGGTGTAATGGTCGACGCCAGCTTTGCGTTCAGCGCGTCGATTTCGACAAAGTCGTCGCCAAAATTGTCGACCGCACGCGTGTTGGTCGCTTGCGTCTGAATGCCCGCGGGCGATGCCCAACGCAGGCGGTTATAGCTGACGGTGAAAGTGTTCTTGTCATCTATGACCCAATCAACCTTCGGCAGGAAAAGCTTTTGGTCACCCGTTCTGGGGACCGGACCGGAAAGAGTGGAGAGAAATGCAAGCGTATTGTTGATCTGCGCGTCGGTCACGCCGCGTGCAATCAGCGCGGTACGGTTAGCGGAACTCAGGTTTAGGAAACCATTCTGACCAAACACAGCCAAGCCGGGGAAGTTACGTTTCTGCTGATCGTAGCTGAAGAAGAAAAACGCTTTGTCTTTGACGATTGGGCCACCGATGGTGCCGCCGAACTGGTGACGCACGTCTTTCGGTTTGTAGCCAACGGGAGTGAACACGCCGTTGATGACTTCCTGGCGAACCGCAAGCGGATTACGAGCGCCCCACCTGTTGTTGCGCTGGTAATAGAACACGCCACCGTGAAAGTCGTTCGTGCCGCTCTTCGTAATCGCGTTGACTACACCGCCCGCGGAACGGCCATACTCGGCCGAGTAGCTCGAAGTATTGACCTGAAACTCGCGAATGGCGGCCTGGCTGATCGAGTAGCTGATACGTGTTCGGCCACGCTCTTCGGCGAAGAATGCCTGGTTGTTGTCGCCGCCGTCGATCGTGTTGTTGTTAAGCAGTCCGGAGATGCCGCGGAAACTAATCAATCCGAAGTTCCCGTCAGGCACCGCGCCCGGAGTGAGCAGCGCGAAGTTGGACCAACGACGACCGTTAATCGGCAGTTCGTTGATCGAGGTCTGATTGATGTTGGTGGAGAAGTCCTGCTGAGTGGTGTTGATAACCGGCGCCTCGGCGCTCACGTCGACCTGGCCAGTCACCGGACCGACTGTCAGCGACACTTCGAGGTTTGTCTCGCGTCCGATTTCGACCGTGACGTTTTCAGAAGTCACCGGACTGAAGCCGGTGGCGTTTACGCTCACCGAGTAAACTCCAGGTTGCAGGTTAGCGACCTTGAAACGTCCGGTGTCGTCGGTCGTGGCCGAGTCTTCCTTGTTGGTCCCGACGTTCTTGACCGTAACCGCAGCGCCCGCTACCACCTCCTTGTTTGGATTAGTAACAACGCCTCCGATTGCGCCGGTCGTGGTCGACTGCGCAAGGGTCACAACGCTGAGAGCGAGCACCAACAGAGACACAAAAACGAGTTTTGCTATTTTCGACATACTGGGGAACTCCTTAGGCAATGAGTTATCGGTTGAATGCGCCTCAGCCCCTCGGGCTGCGCCCGTGTTTAGCAACTTTTTGTGAGCACGTAAATCAATTCAGATGGAATGTTGCGAATGGCTTGCAAGAACCCGATTTCTACCACGCTTCTCTAACCTTTCGCAAGCTTTAAAGCATTAAATGCTCGTGAACGCTGACGGGTATCAAAACAAAACCGGGCGGACTTGAAATTCAAGCCGCCCGGTTTGGTTTTAGTTGCTTGTCTTCGTTCTAAAACTCAAAGCGAACGGCCAATTGAATCTGACGTTCGCGGAAGAAAAATCCATTCGAAAGATCGCTCGGTGTACCGAACGTCGGATCGAAAGTCGCGACAACCGTGTTCACGTTCGGCCCCGTGGTCGGCACTGAAAGCACGTACATCCGGTTGTTCACGCCAGTCACCTGTGTGCGATTGAAAATGTTGAAGCCTTCGGCAAGGAATTCGATCTTGGCGTTCTCCTTGATTGTAAAGCGTCGCGAGAGACGAAGATCGACATACTTGATCGACGGCGTATGGAAAGCATTGTTTGGCGTCAAGCCGAAACGCAGCGATCCGTTGGAACCGTTGATGCCACCAGCCTGGCTGGCTCCGAAAGTACCGGCAGTAGTCACGTTAGTAGCACCGCTGGACGGAGGAGTGAAACCATTCGTCACCGCAGTGTAGCGGAACCCTGAAAACATATTGACGATCGGCGCGATGGTCCATCCATTCAGGATCGCTTTCCCCGCCCCGTTAAGTCCCTCGAAGTCGGTGTTGTAAACAACGCTCGCGACGAACTTATGACGCCGGTCGAAAGGAGACAGGCCGTTGTCGCCCGTTGCATCAAAGGGATCAAAGAGCGCGGAAAAACCAGGCGTGAACGTGGCGGAACTCTGAGATCCGCCGTTATCCTGCGCCCTCGATAACGTGTAGCTACTCTGAAACTGCAGACCGTTCGTCAGCCGTCGATTAGCCTGCAAAACTAACGCGTGATACTTCGTCGAGACGCTGTCGCGAATCTCGAGAATGTTGCCGAAATTCGTGTTGGGTCTCGTTCCGCGGTAGTAAGGGAATGACCAAACCTGACCGGCGAATGGTCCATCCAGGATGTTCACTCTTCCCTGAGCAGTCGCCGGCTTCAGGTTCGTATCGACGAAGGTCGTTAAGTGGTTTCCAAAACTGAAGAGATAGCTGGCGGAGATCACCGTGTTGCGCGCGACCTCGCGTTCGAGAATCACGTCACCCTGGTGGATGAGCGGATTCTGAAAACCATTCCTGAAGTAGTTTACGGCAGCCGTTCCCGCAGGCGCGCTCGCCAAGATATTTGGAAACAGGGGCGCTGTTGGGTTACCCAACGGAACGCTCGCGGGCGTCGGGCAAGCCGTATTGGCGGCAGTGCCAGGCGTTGGAGTAGAAGGGCAGGCAGCCGCAACTGAACTGACCGCCTGGCCCGTACTCAAACCGGTATTGATCAGCGAATTGATAATGATGGTGCCGTTTATTCGCCCATAGTAAATTCCGTAGCCGCCGCGCACGCTGGTTTTGCCGTCACCGGTGACGTCAGCCGCGAAACCGATTCGCGGGCCAAAATTATTTTTGTCACTCGGGCGATTGGCGGTTTGCGGCAAGTTTGAATTCACGAGGAACGGATCGGGAAATTGCTCATAGTCCCAGCGAAGTCCCACATTGAGCGTGAGGCGCGGTGTAACGCGCCAGTCGTCCTGCGCGAAGAAGGCCCAGTCGATAGTCCTCAACTGAAAACGAGGTTGACCAAACCCCTGGTTATAGTTTGAGGTGTAGCATTTTCCGGCAGCTCGGGTTGAGGTTGAACACAACGCTCCCGCAGTCCGCAATGCTCCATTCGAAGTGAAGTTTACGTAGTCAACGATAAAGTCGTTGATGTTTCCATAAGTGTAGGAGCCGGATCCCGTGAAGAGGTTATCGTCAATATCTCTTACGCGATTGATGTCGGTACCAAACTTGAACGTGTGGTTCCCGGATGAATAGGTAATCGAATCGGCTACTTGGAACCGACGCTCGTCAGGTAATGCTACTCGATCCAGCGACGTCGCTTTGCCAAACGTGAGTCCGTTAGTCAAAGCCACCTGAGGTGAAAAGCCATTCGCCGTAGTCGGCTCTCCCGGAAGCGGCGGTTGAGCGAACTGCGAGTTGAGCTCATCAGCCCACTGGAAGCGAAACTCATTAATGAACTGTGGCGTGAGCGTCGAAGACAGCCGCACGTTGAGCGAATCCGTTTCGACAAAGTCATCGCCGAAACCTGCGCGATCGCGCTGGACGGTTGCTCCAGTCTGAACGCCTGCCGGCGACTTCCATCTCAACCGGTTATAGGTGGCGCTGAACTGGTTATTCGAGTTCACCTGCCAATCGATCTTCGGCAGGAAGAGCCTTTGATCTCCGCGGCGCGGCACTTCGCCAGTCAAGCTGTTGATAAAAGTCAACGCTGAGTCAATCTGGGCATCGGTCAATGCGCGAGATGGGTTCTTTAATGACGTTCCAAATAGCTGTGCTGTACATCCCGCAGCGGCCGCAGAAGCGCAGCGGTTTACGGTATTGAGATATCCGGGAGTGGCGAACACCGCAACTCCGGGGAAATTACGTCGCTGTTCATCGTAACTGAAAAAGAAGAACAGCGTGTCTTTGATGATTGGCCCACCGATAGTTCCGCCAAACTGGTAGCGCACGTCCTTCGGCTTGAACGCTTCACGGGTAGAGACGCCATTGACTAACCGGCTGATGAAAGTGTTTGGGTTGCGCGCACCCCACTTGTTGTTGCGGTCGTATAAAAATGCCGAACCGTGAAACTCGTTGGTACCGGACTTCGTGACCGCGTTGATAACACCGCCCGCGGAACGTCCGTACTCTGCCGCGAAGTTTGACGTGTTAACCTGAAACTCGCGAATCGCAGCCTGACTAATCGAGTACGCGCTGCGGGTGCGGCCTCGTTCTTCCGAGAAGAAGCCCTGGTTGTTGTCGCCGCCGTCCACCGTGCTGTTGTTCAGCAATCCCGAGATGCCGCGAAAACT
>DASSEB010000088.1:0-7372 GCA_035696765.1 Pyrinomonadaceae bacterium
CTGACCGCTCTCAGATGATTACTTGATCGTCCTTTGGTCCATTCGAGGAGTTCGGTTCAGAGAAAGGTAGTAACTTCACCAACCTTCCGGAATGGTACCGGGTTCTCGCCGATTTCTCCCCGTCAATTCAAGCGACGGTAGTCGGCCGAGATCACTCGAGCAGGTGTACTGGTCTGCGCGCTTGCAGCAACGAAACGCCAAGACAGACCACGGCCGACACAATTCTTTTCAACTGCCTCACGGTCAGTTCAGCCCCAGCAAGACGATGGACTTCGCCGGGATCGTCAGCATCAGTTGAGAACCTTCAAGCTTGTAGCTGTTGAAGGGCGCTGGTTTGACGTCGTTCGGACGCTCGAACGTGTTCATTGCGTTCATCGCCGGCGCCGTGAGCACTTCGCCAGTGACCGTTTTTATCGCTGCACCCCAAACGTTCGCGTTGATCTCGGCCGCTCGATTCGGATCGAGATTCACGAGCGACAGGTGCAACCGGCCTTCAGCATCACGTGACGCCGAAGCACTCAGTGACGGCAAGCTCGCGTCGCCCAGCTTGTACTCCGGCGCGCTGAGATCGACCGGAATCATCGTCGCTCCCTGATGCACCCGATACATGCGGAACACGTGATACGTCGGCGTCAACACCATCTTCTCTTTGTCGGTTAGGACCATCGACTGCAAAACGTTGACCATCTGCGCGATGTTGGCCATGCGCACGCGATCGGCGTGCTTGTGAAAGATGTTCAGATTTACACCGGCAACGATGGCATCGCGCAGCGTGTTCTGCTGGTAAAGCGCGCCCATGTCGCGGCCCGGTTCGCGGTCATACCACGTGCCCCACTCATCCACCATCAGGCCCACACGTTTCCGCGGATCGTATTTGTCCATGATGGCACTGTGGTTCTGAATGAACTCGTCCATACGCATGGTCCTGACCAGCGTCGAGTGCCACTCTTTTTCATCGAACTGCGTCGCCGACCCCTTCTTGGACCATTCGCCCGTTGGCAACGTGTAGTAGTGCAACGACAATGCGTCCATCGACTGTCCAGCTTGCGCCATCAGCACCTCGGTCCAGTTGTAGTAGTCGTCGTGCGAACCGGAGGCGAGCTTTTGAATGTCATTGCCCGAGTGGTTCTTGATAAATGTAGCGTATTGGCGAAACACATCAGCGTAGAACTCGGGCCGCATGTTGCCGCCGCAACCCCACGTTTCGTTTCCGACTGCAAAGTAGGAAATCTTCCACGGCTTGTCGCGCCCGTTGCGGCGGCGGAGGTTCGCAAGCTCGGAGTCGGCGTCGGACGTCATGTACTCGATCCAATCCATCATCTCCTGCGGCGAACCACTGCCGACATTTCCATTGATGTAGACGTCGGCGCCGAGCAGCTCGCAAAGTTCAAGAAACTCGTGAGTTCCGAACGCATTCGTGTCCACGCCGCCCCAGCTCGCATTCGGCCGGCGCGGACGCTTATCCGGTGGGCCAATGCCATCGCGCCAGTGATACTCATCGGCAAAACAACCCCCGGGCCAGCGCAACACGGGAACATGCAGCTCCTTCAGCGCAGCGATCACATCGTTCCGCATGCCGTGGGTGTTCGGAATGGATGAGTTTTTGCCGACCCAAATACCTTCGTAAATCAGGCGGCCGAGGTGTTCGGCGAACTGGCCATAGATGTCGCGATTGATGGTCGAACGTGGCTGGTCCGCGCGAACAGAAAGGGTTGCTTTATAGACTGCGACGGTCTGGGCCCTCGAGGCTACTGCGACCAGGGCCAGAGCCGTCACGCATGCGATGAGTTTAGGTCGATTAAGCATAAGCCCCAGACCTGCATTACAAATTGCGCAATTAACGCGCGAATTAACCAACCATCGTAACTACCGATTTCGACGGCACTGTTACGGTGAACGAACCAGCGGAAACACCGATCGGACTTAGCTGTACCTGATTTTCAGTGGCTGATGTGCGATATGGCGTTACCGTCGGTGGTGGAGTAGTTCCCGTCAGGCTGACGGTGACCGTATGCGAAGTCTTGCCAGTATTCGCGAGCACAACAGCAACGCTACCACTTGCCGGGCGCACCGCGGTCACTTGCAAAGAGGCATCACTCGATGTTGAGCCGAGCATAACCGAACCGGGTCGTATGAACCGGCTGAACTGGCCCATGACGTAGAGCCGCTTCGGCACCTGGAACGAATCGGTCGATGCGTTTGCGTTGATGAGCCCCTGATTGTCGTTCTGCAAGGTCATCACCCACCAGTAGAACCACGCGCTGAAGCGTCCGCCGTTGAGGGCTTTGTAGATTTCAGTGGACCACGTCAGACCATCGTCGATGCTTCCGTTATAACGGCCATCCAGGTTCGAGTCTTCGGTTTGCCAGATCGGTTTGTTGGACTGCGCGCAACTGTTGCAGGGCGTCGCGAAATTGTCAGTGCGGCCGTAGCCGTGCGTGGCGACGACTGCAGTGGCCGCGCGCGTTCCCGGATCGTTGAGCAACGGAAAGCCCCAGGAGTTGTCGAAGTTGGAGTAATAGGACGATTCCGGCAGCATCAGCTTCGCACTCAGTCCACTTCCTGCCAGTGCCGGTTGCATGTGGTTCGCCACGAAGGAACTCATCTCGGCAGTGGTCCACTCACAACTGTCGTAAGTCACTCTTGTGGCCGGCTCATTCTGCACACTTTCGACCTGTGCTTCGAAACCGAGTTGCGTCTTCGCATTTTGCAGCCACTGAATCTTCAATGCGGCGAGGTCGGGATAATACTGCGGCAGAACGTGGCCGCCGTTAGTGCAGGAGTTATTGTCTTTCATCCATGCCGGCGGACTCCACGTCGAGACCATGTAGCGGTTAACACCGTACGCAGCATTCACGCGTTGCAGCCAGCGCATTCCGCTCTGAATGCCCCAGTAATTCCAGTCATAAACTCCCGGCGAGGGGTTGTAGTTGCATAAGAAGCTGCCGACGCGCACCCAACTCAATCCGGCGCCCGGCTGGGACGTGTTGTAGAGCAGATCGAGGATCTGCGTCTGCTTTGCCGGCGAGAATGAGTCGAGATCATTCGCGACCCAGGTGACTGACGCTCCGAAGCCTTCGACGGTCTGCCGCTGACTGGTGTAATTAATGTTTACCGATACGTTGGCGGCTTTCGCGGTCGTTACGGACAAGCTGAGCGCGAGCGTGAAGATCAAACAGCGACTGACGATCCTTTGAGTTGTGCTTAACATGGTTCCTCCTTTGATTGGGAGGGGGATGTTCAATAACGGTTAACGGTAATTCCGGGCCAATCGTCAGTGCGAAAAGGTGATGCGGGCAGGCCGACCTGGTTGTAGAGATTGACGATGGGGTTGTCGGCCCAGCCATAACGCACCGCAACAGGCTTTGCGACGTGGGGACTGGAGACGACCACTGTGTCGCCGTCGATGCGCGCGTCGGCCCACACGAAATGATGATCTTCACCCGCAATTGCAAACCCTTTGACTGGACCACCGTCAATCGTCTTCAACCCGGCGGCATACTTGAACTTGATCCGTATCTTGTCGCCGTCAATCGTGAAGCGATCGAAGAGTGGTCCTGAGGGAACAACTTTCCGGCCGTAAGTGGCGGCGAGCGCCCACGCGGCCAACCTGCGGCCAACGTCCAGCTTGTTGCGCGGATGGAGCTCGACCTCGTCACCGATGTCAATGATCACGGCCATGCCGGTCTGCGGCTCGCGCAACGTCATCATCTGAGCTTCACGCAGTTCGGCCCAGTCGCTCTCGTCGGGTTCGGCTTTGTGCGCGTGCCAGTTGGCGAGTTGGACGAAGTAGAAGGGAAACTCGCGTCCCCACGCTGTGCGCCAGTTACGAATCATCAAAGGAAACAAAGCGCGATATTCGTACGCTCGGCCCGCGTTGCTCTCGCCCTGGTACCAGATCACACCACGAATAGGGAAACGCACGAGCGGCGCGATCATCGCGTTGTAAAGCACGCTTGGATTGTTCTGGTTATTCACGCCTACCGCATCAGGACGCGAACCCCAGTCGGGATGTTTTGGCTCGAGCGCGAGTTCAACCTTGTATTCCCACGCGCCACGAAGTGAGATCAGATCAGGCTCCGCGGCGGTCGCTGGCCCAAGTGAGAATTTGCCTCCACGACTAAAGCCGCCTTCGCCGGCGCTGTCGAAAACGCGGATCGCGATCACGTTTGCGCCGGCGTGGACCAACCTGCCCGGCACCACGTACTTGCGCGCCACCATGTAGCTATTCAGCGTTTCTCTTCCGATCGAGCCAATCTTTGTGCCGTTGAAATAGGTCGTGTCGTAATCGTCGATCGGCGGGAGGTTCAGCACGAGATCCGTGCCAGACCATCTTTCGGGCAGTTCCACCACTCGGCGAAACCAGACGGCCCCGTCGATGAGCAGTCCAGCCGTCTCGAACTGCTTCGGGAGTTCCATCTTGCTCCATCCGGCAGTTGAAGTCTTCGGGTCAGCGTATCCCAAACCCTCGCCCTTGTTGCCGCTGTCGCGGTAAAGGTTCTTCTCTTCCCACGCGGCGAGCGCGCGCGCGTAAGCTTCCTTTGTTTGCGGGAGGGCGTTCAGACTGCTTCCGTAGCGATCGAGAATCGGCTTTAGTTCGGGAACGGAACGAAGTGCGTCATTACTGGTCCAAGCCTCGGCGGGGGTTCCACCCCACGAACTGTGAATCAAGCCGACGGGTACTTTGAGTTGCCGGTAAAGTTCGCGGCCGAAGAAGTAGCCAACGGCGGAGAAGTGGGCGGCTTCGTCGGGAGTGGTGATGACCCAATGGCCTTCGACGTCGGTCAGGGGCGTGGTTGAAGTGTGCTTTTCAACGGTGAACAGTCTGATCTGAGGAAAGTTCGCCTCTGCGACGGTATCGTCGCCGTTGAAAGTGTTAATGAGCGGCCACTCCATGTTTGACTGACCGGAGCACAGCCAGACCTCGCCGACCAGCACGTTCTTGATGGTCAGAACGTTTTCGCCCTTGACCATTAATTCAAAAGGTCCACCCGCCTTGAACGGGCCCAGGAAGACTTCCCAGCGTCCTTCTGTGGTCGCGACTGCGCTGGACGAATGGGTATTAAACGTGACGGTGACGCGTTCGTCAGGTTTGGCAGTTCCCCAGATGCGGATCTTCACGCCCTGTTGGAACACCATGTTGTCGCCGATGATCGCAGGCAGGCGGACCTCCGCCTGCGCGGCGATAGCGCAAAGAAGAATGGCGAGCGGCAGCGTTAATTTGGCGTGCTTTGTTGTACGACCGGGCAGAAGGTGCACGTAGAAAACTCCCAACAATGGAAATACTAAAAGTCGACCTGTCCTTATAAATAGAGAAGCGTTGCAGTAACGCGGCCAATTCTCTTACAACGTGAGGCTCGGTTCAAGTGGTATTAAGGCTTAATTGTGACCATCACGACACCATGGCTCGGCACTTCCACCGAAAACGTGCCGCTTAGCTTGCCCAGGTCCTTGCTCGCCCAGAGGTCACGCACACCGGCTGACAAATGCGGCGGATAACCAATGTCAGTCCACGACACCGACAGTTCCGCCGGTTTCGAACCCCGATTGAACAACACGACCGCGCGGCCACCATCGGCCAACTGCTTCGCCCACACGTCGCGATCTCCTTCGCGCTTCACTCGGCGGCCCTGCAATCCGAGCGGATCCTGATCCACCGCGATCACTTCCCGGTTCGTGAGAATCTCCTTGATCTCAGCCGGCATGCTGCGCAAATCGTTTCCGGCCATCAAGGGCGCCGACAATAAACACCATAAACTGAAATGCGCCCGGTACTCGGTTGTGGTCATTCCGCCGTTTCCCACTTCCAGCATGTCCGGATCGTTCCAGTGGCCCGGCCCGGCATACGATTCCAACCCGTCCTGAAGATCAAGTATGTGGACCACGCCCATGCCGCCCCAATCGCGTTTGCAGTCCCAGCAGTCCTGAATGTCGCCGGTCGTGCGCCACAAGTTGCCAACGTCTCTGGCCCACAGCCACGGTTTCGCCGTGCCCCACTCGCAGATACTGAAAACAATCGGCCGTCCGGCTTTCAACAACGCATCGCGCATTATCGAATACGACGCCTGCGCGTTCTGCGTGCTCGTCGAGCACCAGTCGTACTTCAGATAGTCAACGCCCCACGCCGCATACTGTCGCGCGTCCTGGAATTCGTAACCGCGGCTACCCGGCCGCTTTTGGCACGTGAGCGTCCCCGCGTCCGAATAGATTCCAAACTTCAAACCTTTCGCATGAATGTAGTCGGCAAGCGCTTTAATGCCGGAAGGAAAACGCTGCGCGTCGGGAAGAATGTTTCCCTGTGGATCGCGATCGAGCTGCCAGCAATCGTCAATCACGAGGTAAACGTAACCAGCGTCGCGCATGCCGCTCGTGACCATCGCGTCGGCCATCTCCTTGATGAGCTTCTCGCTCACATTGCAGCCAAACTTGTTCCAACTGTTCCAGCCCATCGGCGGGGTTTTGGCGAGACCGTTGTCGTGCGCAGAAGCATCAGCTACGCAAAACACAAACAGCAGTGCAGCAATTCCGGCGAGTGTTTTCATAGGTTCTATTGCACGCGAATTGTCTTTCTTAGTCGAACGTCTAGTGAAGATCCACCCACGAGGATCTCAACCTGCTCTTTTTCCACGACCCAGCGATCGTTCTGCGCGTCCCAGTAAGCAAGCCGCGCCGCCGGTAGCGACAACTGCACCGTTTTTTCTTCCTGCGGCGCAAGATGAATGCGCGCGAAATCCTTCAACTCCTTCAGCGGACGCGCAACGGAAGAGTTCAGATGCTTGACGTACAACTGGACCACGTCATCACCCGCGCGGTCTCCGGTGTTCTTCACTCGGAAGCTGACGTCGATGCCGCCCGTTCTCGAAAGCGAGGGCGCGCTGGTTTTGAGGTCGCGATACGCGAACGTCGTGTAGCTCAAGCCGTAACCAAACGGGTAGAGCGGTGTGTCGCGGAAGTACATGTAAGTTCTGCCATGACGAATGTCGTAATCCATCATCGGTGGTAACTGCGCCAGCGACTTGGGCCAGGTCTGGACCAACCGGCCCCCCGGATTGTAATCGCCAAAGAGCACACTCGCGAGCGCCTGGCCTTCTTCCTGACTGTTGAGCGCCATATGAACGATCGCCGGCACATTCTCCTGCGTCCAATTGATCGCGTAAGGAAAACTCGAGACGAGCACCACGATTGTTTTGGGGTTCGCCTGAAAGACTTGTTTGATTAACTCTTCCTGTTCCAGGGTGATCGACTGTCGATCCACCGCTTCACGCCCTTCGCTCGGCACTGAGACTTTGGCCCATACGGCATCGTATCCGCCGTTGGGGTGATTGCCGACGCAAACGATCGCCACGTCAGACTCCCGCGCCGCTTTAACTGC
>DASSEB010000089.1:0-6797 GCA_035696765.1 Pyrinomonadaceae bacterium
CTTCACGGGGTACCGGCCGCAGTTCTACTTCCGCACCACGGACGTGACGGGGGTGGCGCATTTACCGGAGGGAGTGGAGATGGTGATGCCTGGCGACAACGTGGCGATGACGATCGAGTTGATCGCGCCCATCGCGATGGAAAAAGGGTTGCGGTTCGCTATTCGTGAAGGCGGTCGCACGGTCGGAGCAGGCACGGTTTCGGAAGTGATGGAATAGGATTTAAGAAGATGCCACGCGATAACATTGTGCTTCAGTGTCAGGATTGTAAGAGTCGGAACTACGTGACGACCAAGAATAAGAAGACCACGCCCGACCGGTTGGAATTCAGTAAATTCTGTCGCCGTTGCCGCAAGCATACAGGTCATAAAGAGACCAAGTAAATCATTGCCAAATGCCAATTGCCGATTGTGAGACCGACGTGATTCCAATTGGCAATTGGAAATCGGCAATTGGCAATGAATAGAGGGGTATAGTGTCAACGGTTAGCACGTCGGTCTCCAAAACCGAAAGTCCGGGTTCGAATCCTGGTACCCCTGCCAGTTAAGTTGACAGAAGTTTTATGGCTGAAACAGATAATCCAGACGCACCAATAGTCGCGCCAAGAACAGCGCGCTTTGGTCAAGGGCCGGAAGGCAAGGCCGCCAGACGTGAACGTGGACACTCCACGCCCGCTGGTCCCGGACGTTTAGGGCAGTTTCTGCACGACGTGCGCGCTGAGATGAAGCGCGTTTCGTGGCCGACTCTCACGCACGTCCAGAACACGACCATCATTACGGTCATCGCGGTGATATTTTTCGCGGTCTATTTATTTTTAGTGGATCAAGGTTTGTCGCGTTTGATTCTGGGATTGGATTGGTTGATCGAAAAGATTGCAAGGGCTTTGGGCCTCGCCTGAGGAAAGAGTTTCTAATGCAGCAGTGGTTTATCCTCCATACGTACTCGGGACACGAGAAGAAGGTGCGCGACAGCCTGAAAGCGCGCATCCGTGACACCGATCTCCAGAATGAGATCACCGAGGTCCTCGTGCCGACAGAAACCGTCGTCGAGATGCGCGGCAACAAGCGCATCGAGTCGGCGCGCATGTTCTATCCGGGTTACGTGCTGGTGCAGATCGATTGCGATGACCGTGGGCACATTCCGGACAATGTGTTTCACATGATCAAGTCGACGCCGAAGGTAACAGGATTTGTCGGCGGACATAATCCGACGCCGCTAACGCCGGAGGAAGTCGATCAGATTGTGAATCAGCAGGCAGAGGCCGCCGAGAAGCCGAAGCCGAAGTTTTCGTATGCGGCCGGCGAGACGGTGCGCATCAAGTCGGGGCCGTTCCAGAGTTTTACCGGCAAGGTGGAAGAGGTCAACGAGGATAAGTCGACGTTGAAGGTCACTGTAACGATCTTCGGGCGTTCGACTCCGGTGGAATTGAACTTCCTCGACGTGGAGAAGGTTACTTTCGCAGAAGAAGAATAAGCAAAATGGCTAAGAAGATTACAGGTTACATAAAGCTGCAGGTCCCCGCGGGGAAAGCGAATCCGGCGCCGCCGATTGGTCCGGCGCTGGGTCAGCACGGCGTAAACATCATGGAGTTCTGCAAAGCTTTCAACGCCAAGACCTCGCAGATGGATCCGGACCTGAAGGTGCCCGTGGTGATCACGGTTTATGCGGATCGCTCGTTTACGTTTGAAACCAAAACGCCGCCGGCGGCGGATTTGTTGAAGAAGGCGGCCGGAATTCCCAAGGGATCGGGAAAGCCCAATCGTGAGAAGGTCGGAACGATCTCGCGCTCCAAGATCGAGGAGATCGCGAAAACCAAGTTGCAGGATTTGAATACGACCAGTTTGGACTCGGCCATCAGGACCATTGAAGGCACTGCCCGGCAAATGGGACTCACAGTTGAATAGCGAGCCGAGTAGTTATTGAGAGGGAGGGATTACGGTCCCGCTTGCACCTCGGAGATTTTAAGTGAAGCAACACGGAAAGAAGTACCGCGCCGCGCTCGAAAAGATCGAATCCGGCCGCAAATACACGCTCGACACAGCGATCGCAAAAGTCAAAGAGATCGCGTTCGCAAAGTTCGACGAAACAGTTGAATTGACAGTTTGGCTCGGCGTCGATCCGCGCAAGGCGGACCAGCTCGTACGCGGCACGATCGTTTTGCCGCACGGCCTGGGCAAGTCGAAGACAGTGCTCGTGATCGCCCAGGGTGATAAGGTCCGCGAAGCCGAAGAGGCTGGCGCTGACATTGTCGGCGGCGAAGACATCGTTACGAGAATCAAAGGCGGCTGGACCGATTTCGATGCCGTCATCGCCACGCCTGACATGATGCGTCTCGTCGGCGGTCTCGGTAAGGTGCTCGGCCCTCGCGGTCTCATGCCCAATCCAAAAACAGGCACCGTTACTTTTGACGTAGCCACCGCAATCAGAGAAACCAAAGCCGGTAAGGTTGAATACCGCGTCGATAAGACGGGCGTGATCCACGTGGGCGTCGGGAAGGTCTCTTTCGAGCCTGACAAGCTGCGCGACAACACGAAGGCGCTGCTCGATGCCGTGGTCAAAGCCAAGCCCGCAACCGCGAAGGGCAAATACGTAAAGAAAGTAAATCTTGCCGCCACGATGAGTCCGGGCGTTCTGCTGGACGAGGCGGCGTACGCGAAATAAAGGTCGGGAGCTGAACTATGAAGACAAAAGCACAAAAACAGAAAGACCTCGAAGCTCTCACCGAGCAGTTTAAGAACGCCAGTGCCGCGATGGTGGTTGGCTTTCAGAAGATGACGGTGGCGAAAGACCAGGAGCTCCGCAATCAACTTCGCGAAGCGGGTGTTTCGTACGAAGTGGTGAAGAACACGCTCGCGCGCAAGGCGTCTGAAGGGACTGCCCTCCAGCCGGCGGCCGAACACTTCAAAGGTGTGACTGCCGTAGCGTTGAGCACCGGCGATCCGGTGGGTTTGTCAAAAGCAATTTCAAAGTTTACGAAGGCCAATCCGGACGTCTTTACGTTCAAGGCCGGAGTCGTCGAAGGCAAGGTGGTCGCGCTGAATGAAGTTGAAGCGATCGCGAGTTTGCCTTCGAAGGAAGAGTTGATTTCAAAGGTGATGTTCCTGATCAACTGTCAGGCGCAGCGTCTGGTGACGGTGATTTCGGCCGTGCCGCGCAACCTGGCAGTCGTTATTAAACAGATTGGTGAGCAGAAGACCGCATAAGGATTTTGAGGAGGATAGAAAGGTAATCATGGCAGCAACACGCGAAGACGTAATCGAGTTTTTAAAAGGCATGACTCTTCTGGAAGCTTCACAACTGGTGAAGGACCTGGAAGAGACTTTTGGTGTATCAGCAGCGGCAGCCGCGGTTGCAGCCCCAGCGGCGGCAGCGGGTGGTGCTGAAGCCGCGGCCCCCGCGGAAGAGAAGACGGAGTTTGACGTTATCCTGCAGGCGATCGGCGGCAACAAGATCAACGTGATCAAGGTTGTTCGCGAAGTCACCGCGCTGGGATTGAAAGAAGCCAAGGATCTGGTAGAGGCAGCCCCCAAAGCAGTGAAGGAAGGCGTTTCGAAGGAAGAGGCTGAAACGATCAAGCAAAAGCTGTCGGATGCGGGCGCGACCGTCGAAGTGAAGTAACACGGATGAACACGGATTGGTTACGGATTTAATCCGTGCTTTCCGTGTAAATCTGCGGCTCAATCGTTCGTGGCTTGACACTGGAATCGTTAGTGGCTACTTTAAGGGAGTATTGAGGCGCTGGCGTTACTCCCAAAAAATTTGACGGAAACATCCGCCGCTTTGCGTAACAAGCGGTCAGGGCATTGTGCGCTCTGACCGCGCTTTGGCGTCTTTAATTGGCAATCGGCAACTGGCAATCGGCAATTCATAAGGAATCTCACATGTCTGCAAATCTGCTTCAAACAATCAATACCGGATTAGGAAGACGTACCAGTCAGGCACCGGAGCGTCAGGACTTCTCCAAGATCGCTACTGCTGTCCGGATACCGAACCTGATTGAGATTCAACGCGAGTCGTATAACCGCTTTCTCCAGATGGACCTGCTGCCCGAAGAGCGCGAAGCCACGGGCCTCCAGGCCGTCTTTCAGTCTGTTTTTCCGATCTCCGACTTTCGCGGCACCGCCACGCTCGACTTCGTCGAGTACCAGATTGGTAACTGGCAGTGTAAATGCGGACGTCTCGAAGGTCTTAATTACCTGCGCTCGAACTGCAAAAACTGCGGCTCGACCATCAAGGTAAATCCGCTCGCAGCGGGCGAGACGCTCTGCCATCGCTGCGGCACGTTCAATTTCGTGCGCCCACAGCTTTGCGAAAACTGCGGCGAGCCCGTCGGTCTGAAACATAAGCACGATCAACAGGAGTGTCAGGAGCGCGGCATGAGCTACAGCGTGCCGCTTAAAGTAAAGATCCGGCTCACTGTTTTCGATAAAGACCCGGACACGGAAGTCCTGTCGATCCGCGACATCAAGGAAGAAGAAGTCTTCTTCGGCGAAATCCCGCTGATGACTGACAACGGCACGTTCATCATCAACGGCACCGAGCGCGTCATCGTTTCGCAGCTTCATCGTTCGCCGGGTGTGTTCTTCAAGCGCGGGGCGATTTACGTCGCGAAGATCATTCCGTATCGCGGCTCGTGGGTCGAGTTTGAATACGACCAGAAGAACCTGCTCTACGTGCGCGTCGGCAAACGAAAGTTTCTGGCGTCGATCTTCCTGCGCGCGCTCGGTCTCTGGTTCAATCAGAAAACCGATCTGAAAGGACTGCGCACCGATTCACAGTTGGAAGAAGGAGTGAAGAACGCCTCGTTCACGGATGAGGACATGCTCCGCGCCATCTACATCACCGACGAGATTCGTCTGGAAGATGGACGCTTGAAAGTGCAGGTCCCCGAGCACGGCCCGACAAACCTCGTCGGCATGAAGGTCGATCAGGACATCAAGGGCAAGGGACCGGATCCGATCGTTCGCGGCGGCAAGAAGGTCGCCACGTCCGCGCTCGAAGCACTGCGTAAAGCGAACATCAAAGAGGTCGAGGTCGATTCGTCACAGCTCGAAGGCGCTTTCGCCGTTGCCGACATCGTCAACACCGAGAGCGGCGAGATCGTGCTGGAAGCCAACAACGAGATCACGCCGGCCAAACTCCAGGAGATCGTAGAAGCGGGCATCACAAACTTCGCCGTGTTCTTCCCCGAGCGCGACGACGTTGGACCAGTGCTGTCGCTGACGCTCAAAAAAGACGTCATCACGAAGCCGGTGGACGCGTTGCTCGAAATCTATCGCAAGATGCGTCCTGGCGATCCGCCGACCGTGCAAACTGCCTATCGACTGCTCGAAGCGATGTTCTTCGATCCGCGGAAGTTTGACTTCTCGCGCGTGGGCCGTCTCAAGTTCAACATCAAGATGGGTAAGGAAGAGCGCGATCGCATCTCCGATCCGCTCCTGTCTGCCAACGACTTTTACGAAGTGGTGTCTTACGTGCTGAAGATGCGCAAGAACCCCTCGGAGTACCAGGCCGACGACATCGATCACCTCGGCAATCGACGCGTGCGCGCAGTCGGTGAGTTGCTGGAAAACCAGTTCCGCATCGGTCTCGAGCGCATGGAGCGGGCGATCAAGGAGAAGATGTCGATCCACCAGGAAATGCAGACGACGATGCCGCGCGATCTTATCAACGCGAAGCCGGTGACGGCCGCGGTGCGTGAGTTCTTCGGCTCGAGCCAGTTGTCGCAGTTCATGGACCAGACTAACCCGCTTTCGGAGATCACGCACAAGCGCCGCCTGTCGGCACTTGGACCGGGTGGTCTGTCGCGCGAACGCGCCGGGTTCGAAGTCCGCGACGTGCACCCGACACACTACGGGCGCATCTGCCCGATTGAGACTCCTGAAGGTCCGAACATCGGACTCATCTCGAGCCTGTCGTGCTTCGCGCGTATCAACGAGTTTGGTTTTATCGAAGCGCCTTACCGCAAGGTCAGCGATGGACGTGTCGTCGAGTACGTGCGCGTGATCAACGGCGGCGACACGAAACTCAAACCCGGCGATCACATTCCGCAGGAAGAGGTCGAGAAGGCAAACAAGAAACTGGGCGCCGATGCGCGCAAAGCGGAATACGAGCCCTGGCCTTTCTATCTGACCGCGTGGGAAGAAGACAAGCACGTCGTCGGACAGGCCAACATCGAGCTCGATGACAACGGCCACATCGTCAACGACCGCAACGCCGCCCGAAAAGCCGGTGAGTTCATTCTCGCGCTGCGCAAGGACATCGAGTATGTCGACGTCTCGCCGAAACAACTCGTATCCGTCGCCGCTTCGTTGATTCCGTTCCTCGAGAACGACGACGCGAACCGCGCGCTGATGGGTTCAAACATGCAGCGCCAGTCAGTACCGTTGCTGCGTGCGGAAGCGCCGTACATCGGTACCGGAATGGAAAAGGTCACTGCGCGTGACTCGGGCGCGGTGGTCGCCGCGAAACGCGACGGCGTCGTCGATTACGTCGACTCCGAACGCATCATCGTCAAGGCCGATCACAACGTCGACGGCACGATCTCGCGCGAAGTGACCGCCGACATCTACACGTTGATCAAGTTCAAGCGTTCTAACCAGAACACTTGTATCAATCAGCGGCCGATCGTTCACGTGGGTGAGCGCGTCGCAAAAGGCCAGGTGATTGCCGACGGTCCATGTACCGATCGCGGTGAGCTGGCGCTGGGACGAAACGTCCTCGTCGCCTTCATGCCGTGGCGCGGTTACAACTTTGAAGACGCGATCCTCGTTTCCGAGCGGCTCGTGAAAGAGGATTA
>DASSEB010000090.1:0-10524 GCA_035696765.1 Pyrinomonadaceae bacterium
CGATGGTCCATTGCACTTGGGCGGAATAGCCGTCGTACCACAGCAGGAAGGCGGACAAGCCTACCGGAAAAAATCCGGCAGCGAGCGCGAGGAGAGTGATACTCCTTTCGAATTTCAGACGGTTGCCACGGCGGAGTTCGGGGTCGAGCGAGGAGAGTGCGGGCGACTGTTTTGAAGACTTAACGGGCGTACTCACGTACCACAGATTACACAGATTTGATACGGATCAGAAAGTCTGATCCGTGTAAATCTGTGGTTAGGATCCGTGTAATCTGTGGTTAGGAACCCAGGCCGTATTTCTGCAACCGCCGGTACAACGCACTGCGGCTCAGCCCGAGCGCTTCGGCGGCGCGGTTGGCGTTTCCTTCAAAACGTGCCAGCGCCTTCTTAATCAATAACCGCTCGGCGTCCTCGAGACTCATCTCCTCGAGCCGCGCGGACAAGCGCGCGTCCGGCGTCGCTTCGAGCGCGAGATCGAAAGGCGTCACAATACTTCCCGGACTCATGAGCACCGCCCGCTCGATCACGTGGTCCAACTCACGCACGTTGCCCGGCCAAAGATGCTGGCGCAAAGCGTCGAGCGCTTCGGGCGTGAAGCCCATGATCGGCCGCCGGTAACGCTCGCGGTGTAGCTTCAGGAAATGCTCCGCCAAAACCGGAATGTCCTCGAGACGATCGCGCAGCGGCGGCAGCTTTATTTCCACCGTGTTGAGCCGGAACAGCAGGTCCTGTCGAAAGCGTCCCTGCGCCACTTCAGCATGCAGATCCGCGTTCGTCGCCGACAGCAACCGCACGTTCACTTTCTGCGTCTTCGACGATCCCACGCGCTCGAACTCACCCGTTTCCAGCACGCGCAACAACTTCGCCTGGAGATTCAGAGGCACGTTACCGATCTCGTCGAGAAACAACGTGCCGCCGTCTGCAAGTTCAAAACGTCCGACACGATCGCTCTTCGCGTCAGTAAACGCGCCTCGCACGTGGCCAAACAACTCGCTTTCGAAAACGCCTTCGGCCAGTGCGCCCGCGTTCAGCGAGATCAACGGCTTCGATCGGCGCGACGAGATCGAGTGAAGCAATCGTGTGATCACTTCCTTGCCGGTGCCGTTCTCGCCGGTGATGAGCACGTTGGCATCAGCGGGACCGATTCGCTGCACCAGATTCAACACGGATCTCATGGCCGGCGACTCCGCGACGACTTGCGGGATGCCGTTCGCAGCTTCGGAAACACTGTCGCGGAGCGCGATGTTCTCGGCTTCCAAACGTTCGCCACGGCGCAGAGCCTCAGCGAGTTCGACCTGCGTACGCAACACTGCGAGGAGCCGCGCGTTGTCCCAAGGCTTCTGTATGAAGTCGCGCGCGCCGCGCCGCATTGCTTCGACTGCGAGATCGACGCTGCCCCACGCCGTCATCACGACAACCGGCAGCGACGGATCCGCCGCACGGATCCGTGTGAGCAGATCCAATCCCTCGCTACCCGAAGTTGTATCACGCGCGTAGTTGAGATCGATCAGAATGACGTCAAACTCATGTGTGTCGATGGCCCTGAGCACACCCTCAGGCGAGGACGCGCTTTCGATCTGAAAGCCCTCGCCCTTCAGCAGAAGGCTCAACGCCGCCAGCACGTCGGCCTGATCGTCAGCGATTAAAATGCGAGGCATGGATTTATGTAATCTGCGGTCTATTCATACCGCAGTGCGATGAGAGGATCAACTCGCGTGGCGCGGAGCGCGGGAATCGCACACGCAAGCAGCGCGGCGCCGAGCGCGATGCCGAACACCGCCGCATAAGTCTCAGGATCAGATGCTGAAACACCAAACAACATGCTCGACATCCAACGCGTGATGGCAAAAGCCCCGGCCAGTCCGATAGCCGCGCCAAACAACGTGAGCACGATTCCCTTCTTCAGCACCATGCGCAGGATAGACGCTCGTTGCGCGCCCAGTGCCATGCGAATCCCGATCTCCTGCGTCTGGAGCGCAACCGAATAAGAGATCACGCTGTAGATGCCCACAGTCGCCAGCAGCAAAGCAATCGCTGCAAAAGCACCGATCAGAAGTGTATTCAACCGGCGCGGGGCGGTGGTCGCGTCTATCACCTCCGTGATTGTCTTAACGCTCGTCACAGGCTGATGCGGATCGATGGAAGCGACCTCTTTCCGAATTTCCCTGATCAGCGGCCACCCTGGAAAGTCGCTACGAACGAACAGGTAACGATGGCGCTGCGGCGCTACGATTCGAGACGTGTACCAATCGGGCTCAGGTTGTGAACCGAGTGCGCGATGAGGGACGTCTTTGGCTATGCCAACGATCGTGATCCAGGGATTGTCGGGACGCGGCAGACCAAGCGTGATGCGACGCCCGATCGGATCCTCCTTGGGCCAATAGCGCGCGGCCATCTTTTCATTGATGACAGCCACGCCCGGCGCGCCCGGTTCCATGTCTTCAGGAGTCAGATCGCGACCTTTGATTAGTGGAATACCAAGCGTTTTGAAGTAGTTCGCGCCAACTAACTGCCAGCCGGCAGTAGTCAGGTTCGCCGCATCAAGTTGACGCCCCTCGATCGCAAATGGATCACTTCGCGCGCTGCCACTCAACGGTTGCAAAGTGCCGAAACTCACACCCTGTACAACAGGCCACGACCCGATCTGTCGCACCAACTGCCGGTAAAAATCCGAAGCACGCTCATTGTCCTGGTAAGTCGATGCGGAGAGATCAAGTTCAAAGCTGAGTAGCCAATCAGTGGCGATGCCCGGACTGGCGTGTTGCAGCCGCAAGAGACTTTTGACAAGCAGCCCGGAACCGATCAGCAGCAGCACGGCGAGTGAAACTTCGGCGACGACGAGGACATTGCGCCACTGGCGCGATCGCAATCCACCGGCCTGGCGAGTCGTCTTCAACGACTCCTGCAAATCGAGTTTGGAAACCGGCTGGGCCGCGACCAGACCAAAACCGATACTGATCAGCGCCACTGCAAGCGCCATAAACGCAAACACGCTCGCGTCGATGTTGACTTCCTGCGCGCGCGGCAGAATTGTGGGTCCAAGCGCCGCGAGCAACTTAATCCCCCAACTCACAAACACCAGTCCCAACGCCGCGGCCAATATCGCGAGCACGAGTCCTTCGACGAGCAACTGCCTGACGATCCTCCAGCGACTCGCACCGAGCGCCGCGCGAATCGCGAGTTCCTTCTGCCGCCTCGCCGAACGCATCAACAATAAATTCGCGACGTTCGCGCACGCAATCAGCAGCAGTAATCCAACTGCAAACAGCAGCACGAGCAAAGCCCGGCGACTGCCGCCGACAATCTCCTCCTGCAACGGCGTGACGGTTATGCGCCAGCCGCCGTCCTGACCATTCGGACCACGATAGCCAGGCAGCTCGCGCTCAAATTGTTGCGCGAGCGCGTTCATGTGCGCGCGTGCCTGTTCGAGCGTGACGCCGGGCGCGAGCCGGCCCAACACGTTGAGGAAGTATGGACCACTTCGCTTCGCAATCTGATCTTGCGTATACGTCAACGGCACCCAGACATCAGCCGGTTCGCCGCTCGTAAAAGTCGTAAAACTCGGGTGAGGAAACTGGAACGTCGGCGGCATGACGCCAATCACCGTGTAGCTCTCGTTATCGAGGGTGACGCTTTGATTGATTATGCCGGGATCGCCGGCGAAGCGTCGTCGCCAGAAACCGTCGCTCAACACGACCACATGATCCTGTTGCTCGGCTTCAGTGAAGACTCTTCCGGCCCCGGCCTGTGCTTCCAGCATCGGAAAGAGATTGGCCGTGACGTAAGCGCCGCGAATACGTTCCGGTTCCGAACCGCTCGAGATATTGAAACTATGATTTGAATAACCGGCGACCGCGTCGAAGACTTGTTTCTGTTGCGAGTAGTCGTAAAACTCAGCGGCCTTCGCCGGCAAGCGTTCGATATTGAGCCCGCGATAATTTCCCCAAACCACTTGCAGCCGATCGGAGTTTGGAAACGGCAACGGACGTAGCAGCACCGCATTAACCACGCTGAATATCGCCGTGCTCGCACCAATCCCGAGCGCAAGCGTGACTATAACGATCGCGGCGAACCCCGGCTGCTTCAGTATGCTTCGAAACGTGTAACGTAGATCGTTCAGCAAAATCCGTGTAATCCGTGGCTAAGTCTTCACTCGTATCGCAACGAGATCGTCGGTTCGACCTTCGTCGCCCGCCGTCCAGGCAGATAGCAAGCCAGCAGCGCCACCGCGATCAGGATTGCCGTGATGCCGCCAAAGGTGGTCGCATCCGTCGGCTCCACTCCGAAAAGCAGCGTCGCCATGAATCGCGTGACTCCAAACGCTAGCGCCAACCCGAACCCAATGCCGATCAGCGCGAGCTTCATTCCATGCCCCAGGATCATCTTGAACACGTCGAGCGGCCGCGCGCCGATCGCCATCCGAATTCCGATCTCGTGTGTTCGTTGCGTAACCGAATACGACATCACGCCGTAGATTCCGACAATCGCCAGCACCAGGGCGATCCCGGCAAACAGACTCAACAAGGTCAGCGTCAAACGTTCTCCCTCAACCGATTCAGCGCGTATCTCATCCATCGTCCGCGGATTGTAGATCGGCTGATCCGGATCGATCTCCTTCACTGCGTTACGCACAGACGCTATCAACTGGTTCGGATCTGATGCGCCTTTAATAAGGACCGTCATTCCTCCGGAGGGCGACTGGTTAAAGGCAAAATAACCCTGCACGCGACCACTGTCCTGGTTCAGGCTTTCCATCTTCACACGGCCCACTACGCCCAGCACTTCCAGCTTCGGCGCGTCGTCAGACCCACCTAATCTAACTCGCTTGCCAACCGGATCTTCATTGGGCCAGTAACGCCGGGCAAACTCTTCGTCGATGACTATCGAATTCACGCCCGCGATTTCACGCGCGTTCTCGTTCAGCTTACTCAGATCACGTCCCGCGAGATGCGAACGATCGTCACGATCCGTAAACACACGCCCGCGCAATACGGGGATGTTCATCGCCTTGAAATAATCCGGCGTCACTAAACATGCTTCCATCAGCGGCGTTTGGTCACGTGGTGGGACCGGTTGTCCCTCGATAGTGAATCCAGTCTGCCAGCCGTTGTTGCCAAGCGGTAAACCTGACGCAGCCGCGGCCGATTCAACGCCCGGCAACGCGCGAATATTTTCCAACAAGCGCGTGTAGAAAGATCCGCGTTGGTCCAGGGTTTCATACTTCTTCGGCGGCAACGAAATACTAAAGCTCGTCAAGTGTTCGTCAGAGAAACCGGGATTGACTTGCTGCAGCTTGTAAAAACTGCGAATCATCAGACCAGCGAAGATGAGCACGACGAGAGTAGTGGCGACTTCGGCAACCACCAGCGAACTCCGTAGCCAGTGACGCCCGCTGGTCCCACGGCCCGACTCTTTCAGCGTTTCGTTCACATCGACTTCGCCGGCCTGAATCGCGGGAATCAAGCCGAAGAGAATACCGGTGACGAATGCGACGCCGATCGTAAAGATCAGCACGTTCCAATCAAGACCGATTTCGCGCGAACGCGGAATCGCGGTCGGACTGATGTACAGAATCAGTCGAACTCCCCAATAAGCGAGGAAGAGACCGATAGCGCCGCCGATCATGGAAACGAGAATGCTTTCAGTCAGCAACTGGCGAGCGATGCGCCAGCGGCTCGCGCCGACTGCCGTGCGAATCGCCATCTCTTTTCTGCGAGCGGTGGCCCGGGCCATCAGGAGATTCGCGATGTTGGCGCACGCGATTAGCAACACTGCTCCTACCACTGCAAAGATGATCCAGAGCGTGCGACGCACGTCGACGACGAAGATTTCCATTAGCGGCCGCATCCTGACGCGATTGCCGGCATTCGTGTTCGGATACTGCTTCTCGAGATTCGTGGCGAGGTTGTTCATGTCCGCATCGGCCTGTTCGAACGTCACGCCCGGTTTCAAACGCGCGACTCCATACAACCCCGGATGATTGCCACGACTCTGCCAGCTCGGCTGATCGGAGAGTTGGCCCACCGGCACCCACATCTCGACGCGACTCGGATAAAGATATGACTCCGGCATAACCCCGATCACGGTGTAGCTCTTGCCGTTGAGTGTGATTGCCTGGCCGAGAATGTTTGTTTGACCGCCGAACCGTCGCTGCCACAAGGCGTAACTCAGCACGACGACCGGCGTGCCGCCTGGTTTGTCTTCGTCGTTTGTAAACACGCGCCCGTGAAGCGCATTTACGCGCAGCACGGAGAACAGATCCGCCGAGACCTGGCCGGTGACGATGCGCTCCGCTTCGCCCGCGCCGGTGAGGTTGTAGCTGGCGCGATTGTAGACGCCCATTTTTTCAAACGTCTGATTGTGTGCGCGCCAGTCGAGGAAATTTGGATAGGAGATCGACATCTCATCGAGCACGGGACTCTTCTCGTTCAAAAAGATCAGCCGTTCTGATTCCTGGTAAGGCAGCGGGCGAATGAGGACTGCATTCACGACGCTGAAAATCGCGGTGTTGGCGCCGATACCGAGCGCGAGGGCGATGATCACGATGACCGTCACGCCGGGATTTTTCAGCAGCATTCTCGCGCCATAACGCACGTCTTGCCATAGTGTTGATGCCATCTGTTTCTCCTCCTTGTAAATCCGGGTAATCCGTAGCGGATTTATTCGTAGCGCAAGGCTTCGATCGGATCGACTTTCGTCGCGCGACGCGCGGGGATGTAGCACGCGACGAGTGCCACCACCGCCAGCAACATCGTCACGCTCACGAAGGTCAACGAATCAGTCGCACTGACCGGCAATGGCAACTCGAGTTCCAACAACGAGCTCGTCAACAGCCGCGTCAACGCGAATGACAACAACAATCCGATTCCCAACCCGATGATGACCAATGTCATTCCCTGCCGGACCACCATCCGCAGGATGTCTCGTTGCAACGCGCCGAGGGCCATGCGAATACCAAGCTCGCGCGTGCGCTGCGCCACTGAATAAGAAATAATTCCGTAAATCCCGAGCGACGCGAGCAGCAACGCCATCACGCCGCAACCACCCATCACGATGCCCAGCATTCGGAACGGATAAAGCCCGACGCTGAAATAGTCGCTCAACGTCTGCACGTCCGCGAGAGGAATCTTCGGATCGAGCTCGCGGATCGCGTTACGCACTGCTGCGATCAAAGTCCGCGGGTTGCTGCCCGTGCTGCTGACTAGCAGAGTAAATTGTTTTCGTTCGGATTGTTGCAGTGCGAGCGCGTAGAACGGATGTACTTGCTTCTCTAACGATTGCCATGCGTCGTCGCGGATCACACCGACGATCTCACACGGCTCTTTTGGCGCATTCCGTCCGCGTCCATATTTCATGAGGTGCCTGCCGAGCGCATTAGCTCCACGAAAGTATTTCTCACCAAACGCTTCATTCACCACCGCCACGCAAGGTGCGCCTTCACGATCGCGTTCTTCGATATCGCGGCCCTGCATGAACGGGATCCTCATGTTTGTGAAATAACGCGGTCCCGCCAGGACGGCGTCGATCTGCATGTCCTCATTTGCACCCGGCTGGTAACCCTCAATGTCAATGCTGCTCCGGCTCCGGCCCATGAATGTTATGGGCATTGCGTCGACCAAACTCGCCGATTGCACACCTGGCAAAGACGCGAGGCGCTCCGATACTTGCCGGTAAAACTCCTGTGTCTTGAGCCGATCGTATTTCCCTTCGTCGAGCGTCACGATCCCGACCACCATGTTCTCTGTGCTGAAACCCAAACGTGTTGGTCTAATCTTTTCCAGGCTGCGCAACAGGAGTCCCGCGCCGATCAGAAGCAACAACGAAAAGGCGACCTGGACCGCCACGAGCGACATGCGCAAACGCGACTTGTGATACAAACCAGTGAAGAGGCTCGAATCGTCTTTCAACACAGTCGACACATCGGCCTTCGAGCTGTGCAGCGCCGGCGCGAGTCCAAAAAGGATTCCCGTGATCGTTGAGAAGGCGATCGTGTAGACCACTACGCGCCAGTCAAGGTGAAGATCAAGAGCGACTCGTATGCCTTCCGGCAGCGCCGGGATAGCGGCGACGATCAGATCAAGAAACCAGACGGCAAGCAGTATCCCGGCAGCCCCGGCCATCATTGACAGCAACACGCTCTCGGTCAGCAACTGTCGCACGATCCGGAAGCGACTGGCGCCAATCGCGAGCCGCACTGCCATTTCCCTGCGGCGTGTCACTCCGCGCGCGAGCAACATGCTGGCGAGGTTGATGCACGCGATCAGCATGACGATGTTCACGATCACAAAAACCATTGCGAGCACAGCGTATACGGCTGACTGCGTTCCCGGATGAATGCGCGTCTCACTCTCCGGTAGCACTGTGATTGCCGACACGCGCACGCGGCCCGTCTCGCTTTTCGACAGCCACTCTTCGGGGTGCGCTGCCTGCATGTCCCGCGTGAGCAGATCGAAACGCGCCCGAGCCTGGGCCAGAGTGGTTTCCGGTTTGAGTCGCCCCACCAGTATCAACCAACGGTTTCCGCGGCTCGTCAAAATTCGATCCCCGACTTGCGTTTCCACCGCCGGCAGCATGGCGGTCGGAACCCAGATCTCAGACGCGAGCCCGCGAATCATTCCGGTGTACTGTGACGGTGCGATCCCGATCACGGTCAGTGATTGGTCGTTGAGCGTAATCGTTTTGCCGATGACGTCAGGATCGGAATTGAAGCGTCGTTGCCAGAGACTTTGGCTGATTACAGCCACTGGATTCCGGCCCGGGACGAGGTCCTCATCGGCTGCAAAGGTGCGTCCCTTTTGCGCGGCCACCCCTAACACGTCGAAGTAGTTTCCCGAAACTGCTTCGCCCCAGATCTGCTCGACCTCGTTTGCATCACCAACCTTGAACTGCCGTATGCCGTAGGCAGCGAGCCCGCTGAGAACATCGTTGCGATCGCGCAGCTCGAGATAGCTCGGATAGGAAGTGGTTTGGTAAGGCTGTTGGCCCTCGCCAACGTAAAGCTCGACGAGTTGTTCCGGATGCGAGACTGGCCTCGCTCGCAGGAGGATTGAGTTGACGAGACTGAAGATCGCGGAGTTTGCGCCGATACCAACCGCGAGCGACACCAGAGCGACGACGGTGAGACCCTTGCTCTTCCAGAGCTTCTTCGCGCCATAGCGCAGATCACTCAAGATCGATTCAACCATCGATAATTTATTCCCAGATCCGTGTTTTAATCCGTCTAATCCGTGTCTACCGTTTCATTCGTACCTGAGTGCGATCAGCGGATCGACTTTCGTCGCCCGTCTCGCGGGTAGATAACAGGCCAGCAACGCGACGATCGTTAACACACCAGCGACAGCGATGAACGTCGTCGCATCATTCGGCGTCACCCCAAACAACAACCCGCGAATCAAACGCGTCAACGCAAACGCACCAATCAAACCGATCGCTTCACCCGCAAGCGCCAGCATCATCCCTTGCCTCAGCACGAGCTTCAACACGTCGCCGACTTGCGCGCCGAGCGCCATGCGAATCCCCAGCTCCTGCGTGCGCTGCGTCACCGCGTGCGATAACAGCCCGTAAATTCCCACTGCCGACAGCAGCATGGCGAGGCCGCCGAACAATCCCATCAGCAACATGTTGAGACGTCGCTGCGCGATACTGTCGTCAACAAGTCTCTCGAGCGTGCTGACATTTGATATAGGTTGATTCGGATCGATAGACAAAACAGCCTGTCGCACCGGGCCCACGAGCGACAGCGGATCCGTCGTGGTGCGCACGAGAATCGTCATGTCCTGCAACGGCGCCTGCGAGGCGGGCAGGTAGTAAGCCGGCTCGGAGGGTGCTTCGAGTCCCGCGGATTTCACATCGCGGACGATGCCGACGATCTCGAAAGACGTCAGCCGTTGGTTGTTCCAGATGCGACCGGGCGGCGCTGGTCGCATTCGTTGGCCCAGCGGGTTCTCGTTCGGAAAGTAATGCCTCGCGAATGATTCGTTAACAATCGCGACCCCCGGATGGTCCTGGTCATCCTGTGGCGTGAACTTGCGGCCCGCAGCCAGGCGAACCCCGACAGTATCGAAATAGTCTGGTCCAACCGGAATGAAGTTCGCCGACAGCGATTGATCGGGCGACGGAACTCTTCCTTCGATCTGAAATGAGTCGAGCCAATTCGAGTGCAGCGGATCATCGTAGGCGATAGTCGCACTCTTCACGCCGGGCAAGGCGGAAATACGCTCGAGCACCTGTTTGTGAAAGTTGTTGATCTGGCCCGGGTCCGCATACTTCGCAAACGGAAGCATGAGTCCTGCCGACAACACACCTTCCGCCTGAAAACCCGGATCGACTTGCTGCAATACCCAGAAACTCTTGATCAGAAGTCCCGCGCCGATCACCAGCATCACGGCGATGCTCACCTGAAACACAACCAGCAACTGCCGGAAGCGCAAGCGGCTCGCACCTGGTCCAGACGTGCGGCCACTCTGCTCGAGCGCGGTCTGCAGATCCGGTTTAGACGCATGCCACGCCGGTATCAAACCAAAG
>DASSEB010000091.1:0-9399 GCA_035696765.1 Pyrinomonadaceae bacterium
CCAGATCCGCTCGTCCCTTGCCTTTGACGAAAACCAGGACCTGGTCGACAAGCTCGTGGACTTCGCGACCAATGTCTTCCCCCGGAGGGATACTCATCAAAACCACTTGAGAGTGTTTGTTTGTGAACAAGACCTTCCGGAACTTATTGTTCGCGAGCGCCGATTCCTCGATATTTTGGAATTGCATAAATACACCTGCTCCTCTGACTCAATGACTCTGCTAAGTCGTTAAGAAGCAAGAGACATGCCCTTAAGAGTCGTCTCGACCTGCGGCTCAGCGAATAATCTGAAATGCTTGTCCGTGGAATGTGTTGAATGCTTCAAACGAAAGCTCAGCGGCAGAAGCGCGGTCTCAAACCGGTTCCCTCAGATTCTTTGTGGAGTTTTGCTTATCTTACTGCGCAGTTTTTCGCAACGATCCTCAACCAACAACTCTTCTTCGAATGGCAACGCAAAATAAAGGCCAGTTTGATAAATAAAAGCTGCTATGTGCGATGGCGCATATAAGTTGGCCCAAGGCTCAGAACTTGCAGTGCTATCCAACGGAGACGCTTGGTTTGTCCCGTGAAAAGGGACAAGACAAGCGAAACTCAAGTGGCGTGCTCGGAATCGAAGGCGCCGCAGGCCGCGGCCAGGCTGATCGCTGAGTTGAACAAACATCCCAGCCGAAGAGTTGGTAGTTTAGCCATCCGGAACAAATGAGTGGGGCATCATGATGAGGACGCACACTCGTGAACTTAATCGCCGGTTAACGTTTGCCCGAGATAACGGTTTTCAGTCTGAACTGAGAAAAAGGGTGGATGAATACTTCCGCCGGACCGGGCTGCGTCAGCGTGATTGCCCACAGATGTACTTGAAGACCGGGATCATACTGGCAATCTTTGCCGGGTTGTATTTCATGCTGGTCTTTGTGGCCGCGACGTGGTGGCAGGCTTTACCCCTTGCCATCATGCTGGGGCTATCAATGGCGGCAATCGGTTTCAACATCGAACATGACGGTGGGCATCAGGCTTATTCAAACCACGCCTGGGTCAACCGGCTCATGGCGATGACGATGGATCTGATAGGCGCCAGTTCGTACGTGTGGCACTGGAAACATGTGGTGGTCCATCATACCTATACGAACCTCACGGGTCATGACGCTGATATCGAGCTTGGATTTCTCGGCCGGCTGACGCCACATCAGAAGCGATTCAGGTTTCATCGATGGCAACATTTCTACTTGTGGCCGCTATACGGAGCGAACATCATCAAGTGGCACCTGTACGACGACTTTCGCGACGTCATCCTCGGGCGAATCGGCTCCCAGCGAATGCCCCGGCCAAAGCGGTGGGAGTTGGTGAGTTTCATATCGGCTAAGGCGTTGTTTTTTCTCATGGCCTTCGCCATACCATTGCTGGTTCACCAGCTTTGGGTTGTGTTTCTGTTCTATGGCATAACGGTGTTCGTAACCGGAGTAGTGGTCAGCGTTGTATTTCAACTGGCCCATTGCGTCGAGGAAGCGGAATTCCCGTTACCTCGCGAAGGTTCTGCTTCGGTTGAAAACGCCTGGGCGATACATCAAGTGGAAACCACCGTGGACTTTGCTCGCGGCAGCAGGATCGAGAGCTGGCTGCTGGGTGGCTTGAACTTTCAGATTGAACACCACCTTTTCCCGCGGCTTTGCCACGTCAATTATCCGGCCATCTCAAAACTCGTTGAACAAACGTGTCGTGAGTTTGGCGTGAGGTACAGAGAGCACCGGTCCTTCCGTGCCGGGCTCGCCTCACATTTTCGCTGGTTACGACGTATGGGTGCGCCAAACACCCCGGCTTGAGAGAAAAGGATCCGCTGACTAAGAAGGAGGCGCCGATGCACAGACCTCGAGTCCTTTGTGTGGATGATGATGAAGATTCGCGCGAAATGTTACGCATGATGCTGGAGATGCGCAGCATTGAAACCAAAGCGGTCGGAACCGCAGGAGAGGCCTTGTCATCTATTCAAGCTGAACACTTCGACTTGTATTTGCTGGACGGCTGGCTACCTGATCTCGACGGTTTTGAATTGTGTCGCCAGATGCGCTGCCACGATTCGCACACGCCGATTCTTTTCTTTTCCGGCGCCGGTCGTGAGGCTGATAAGAAGATGGGCCATCAGGCTGGAGCCAATGCTTACGTTATCAAGCCCGACGTTAGTCACTTGCTCGGAAGTATTGCCCAGTTCATTCCTGGTGCTAAAAGCGCAGAAGGTTAACTAACGGGAAAACTTTGAGCGACGCGCTTCCCGCAGAACACATGGCGTTTTACTCCTCCATCCCTGGGAACTGGATGAATGGGCAGTGGTCGGGCTCGTTATCTTGTTGATCCAGCGGAAGCGCTTTGAAAGGGAAAGTAAGCCCCTTGCCTTGCCGGCCAGTGAAGGCCATCGCCGTCTCGACGAGTTGTATCCAACGTCCCCGGTATCGTGTGTACGCTGCCTGCGACAATCGGTTTTGTCAATCGCGTTGCTCGAGAGGTGAGAACTAAAAAGGAGAGCTCCATTGAAAGCCGCTATTAGTGACAACCCGCCGACACTGTCGTCGCGCTCAATTCAACTTGATGCTGCACCTTGGTCACTCGCTAATCCATGGCTCGTAGAAGGCCAGGCTAATGACAGACCACCGATGGACGGGTCCGTCACAAGTAGTGGTGGAACACCAGCCGCTCGGCGAGCATTCGCGCGGCGATGTCATCAGTTGAACTTCAAAAAATGGTCGCAGGCCAGGCACGATCAATGATGATGGTGTTGCGCAGATCAAGTTCCTAAGTCGAAAGAGATGGGTTCGTGGCGTTCGGCTTCCCTCGCGCCCGCTGTTAGGCACTTACTTAGCCTGGACGATTTTGCGACCAAAGCACACTTGAGGCAGCTTCAAACGCAGTGAATAACCGAAGCCAGTCGTATTCAAGAGACCATTCTTGTTTCGGGATTGCCTCAATCTACAGAATTGCATCGGTGGGGCGTCGATGTTTGTCCCATGGATCTGAGAAGTAAGGATCTTTTAAGTGGTCGTGGCCATCAAGTATTGCTAATTCGTGGATTGCCGGAAGTTCGCTTTCATTAAACTCTTTCGCGGATCCATTGAATGCAATTCTTCCATCCCTAAGAACGATCACCCTTGTTTTGGGCAATGCCGTTGGCGAAGCTTCCATCATTCTCACCTCGCCATTAGTCCCAGCTACGGCACGAAAAGTTGCAAGATAATTGATCTCATGGATCTTCTTGGTGACGTATAGCGATGAGATATGGTTAATATCCCGAGCGCGAATCACCAGGTCCAGTACTTTGATGGCAGCCAATGGATCAAGGCTCATGGTTGGCTCGTCAAAAAGCATAATTCGTGGCCAGCCGATTAGTGCGCGAGCAATTTCCAGCCGCCGCTTCATTCCACCCGAAAGCTCTTCAGGAAACTTCGCTTCTTCGCCATCCAGGCCGACGAACCGCAATACTTCGCCTACGGCTCTGTCAATGTTTTCCTCTGTCCATCCGTGTTCCTCCAGCCGGTAGGCGGCATTCTTATAAACCGGGAGCCCGGTGAAGAGTGAATCTTCCTGGAATACCATTCCCATAAAACCGCCCCGTATGGCGGTCAGTTTTGATTCGTCGAGCGCTTGAATTTCTTTGCCTTCGATCAAGATCTGGCCTGCATCTGGTTTTATGAGACCCATTGCCAGACGCAACAACACGGATTTGCCAGCTCCGGATATACCGGTTAACACGATCATCTCGCCATTATTAAGTGAGAAGCTGATGTCGTTTAGCGCCGAATGATCACCGAAACTCAGAAAAACGTTACGAAACTCGATTGCCGGCGCCTGAGAGTTTGTGTCCAGATTCATAAGGGTTACTCTTTTAGTCAGCAGTAGGACACCATCTGAAAATACTTCGGCAAACAACGAGCTAAACGGACTGCAATGGCCATGCCGATGGCTGAACCGCGAACTGAGTAATCAGTTACTTGTTTTCTAAGGTTTGAGCTGTCGAAAATGGATGGATGTTGCGCGAAATTCCAGCGTGCTGCGCAATACCCCGCAACCACAAAGTTGACTCACATTTGCCTTCAAAAGGAAGCTGAGTAAACCCTGAAGAATCTACGTGGTACGGGTTGTGCACAAAGGTAGGGTCGATCGCACCCCTGTCTTACCGAGTTTCAAGCGACCAGTGGAGACGTGGTTGATTTCGATCTGCTTATGTTCATTCCACCATTTCGAGGATCCTCGGCAGCTCATTACATGGGAGTCACAGACGCTGATGGATAGATCAACGTGGATTGGTCGATGCGCGTGATTGGCCACGAACCGATATACGCAGAACTGACTGCGTAAGCTGGGCCAAACGCGCGCAGCAAAGGTGATTGGGAAATATCGCATTCATGAATTTATTTGGTGAGCGCCTTGACGGCATAATGAAAGCGGCGACCAAGCGGTAGGTAACTGGTTTCGGAATGCTTGGTAATCTGGAGAACCAGTACTCATGAAAGAAAAGATGAAAATACTCGTTGCTTATGATGGCTCCGATTGTGCCGATGCCGCACTCGAAGATTTAAAAAAAGCAGGCTTGGATACGACGGTTGAGGTGTTGGTAATGACCTTAGCCGATGTTTTTGTGCCGCCGCCAATCGATGAGGAGCTTGACAACACTTTTCAGTTACATTTGCCTGAGGGGATAAAACGAGCTCACGAAAGTGCACAGCACAAATTGGAGGAAGCAGCAGCTCTCGCGAAACGGGCGAGTGAGCAAATTAAATCAGCTTTTCCAAACTGGCATATTCGTCACGAGGCACAAGCTGACTCACCAGCCTGGGCGCTCATACGGACTGCGGATAATTGGAAGCCTGATCTCATCGTTATGGGAGCGCATGGTCATTCCGTTTTTGGCGGACGGCTGATCCTAGGCAGCATCTCGCAAAGAGTCCTGTACGAGGCTCGTTGTTCTGTTCGCATCGCACGTAGCTCACAAAAGGAGACTGATAAGCCCGTTCGGCTACTTATTGCAGTTGATAATTCTTCAGATTCAAGCGCGGCTGTGGATGCTGTTTGTAGCCGGCATTGGCCCAATGGATCCGAGGTTGGCCTGCTGACGGTCGTCGATACTGTGTTGGCAATCACTCCCGATCCGTCCGACCCTTTAGCCATGAAATGGATCGAGGTTGCAGATGAAAAGAATTGGGATCAAGTGCGTCAGATTTTTGAGCCGTCCGCAGAGAAACTTCGCCAGGCGGGATTGCATACAGAGGTATTGATTAGACGCGGGAATCCGGCCGACCAAATCCTCGAGGAAGCTAACACCTGGGGCGCGGATTGCATTTTCGTCGGTGCGAAAGGTACGAGAGGCATTGATCGTTTGCTGCTTGGTAGCGTTTCCTCCGCGGTTTCAGCGCGTGCGCACTGCTCAGTTGAGGTCGTGAGGCGGTCTAGTCGAACAGCATGATTCTTCCGATTGTGTTCGCGTGCGCGGGACCTCACTGGCGCATACAGATAAGTCGGGAAAGAGTTAACGCGTCTGACACAAGCACTCAATTTGGGGACGATGCTGCGGCTAACGACACCGACAACAGCTCCGTATTGACAGTTGCTCACTATAGGAGTATATGCTGCTCGTACCGAAGTGTTCGATCTGCGAGTCACGCCGCCCCGTTAGACCTACACCTCGCGCTGACGAGGAAAAGCCTCGCTCGCCAGTGTAATTAAGCCTCTATCACTGCAAGGCACGAGCGCGGGCCGCTGTGCGGCGTCTTTGTGCTTTGGCTGATTCTTTCAAGGAGAAAGGGAAATGAAAAAACTCAATGTCAACCTCATAAGAGCTTCGGTTCTCGCGGCCTTGATTGCGCTGTCCGCTATGCCCGCATCGGCAGATACGTTCAGTTACTCCAGTGGCCTGTTTGGCGGATTTGACCGGCCGAACGCGGGTGTTCCGCCCACTAGTCTCTCCGGAATAATCGTCCCTTTCAATGCGCAGGGTTTTATGGTTTCGCTCGATGGGACATACAACTTTACGCTAACGGCTGATTTGAACAGTTTTGTTCCGGTCCTGGTACTTTATGAGAATAGCTTCGACGCTTCAACACCCTTGAGCAACGCCCTCATCGCCATTGGTCCTCCGTTTAGCTTCGACCTGTCCGCCGGAACGACCTACATAATCGTACCCACGCGCACTAACAGTGGCCTCGGCGGAGTCTTCCACGGCACGATCAGTGGCCCGGGAGAGATTACACCAGTGGGTGGCGTCATAATTCCGGAGCCGACCACGATGTTGTTATTAGGCACGGGACTAGCTGGAGTAGCCGTAAAGATTCGAAAGAATAAACGTAGAGAGTCCTAGCCTCTGCGTGAGATTAACCTGACGCCCAAACCGATCAGACCACTCCCGAAGAGTAGTATTGTCGTCGGTTCGGGAATTTCGGGCTGAAACTCGTACGTAATGCGGTTGAAGCGGTACAGCGATGCGCCACTCGGCTGAATGCCAATAAAATCGAATTGGACAGTGGCGGTTCCGTGTCCCACCAGTTGGATTGTACTGAATACTTCATTAACACAGACCAGAGAACTCTCCTCGCAGCCTGATATGGTTCCCACAAAGGAAAAAGGAGACGTCCGGGTAAAACTTGTCATTCCTGGTGGCAGAAAAATAACCCCGGCGCGGAACTCAAACTCGCCCAGGAAATTAACGTTGTTAAAGGTGACGCCATTGATGATCGCAGTTCCGTGCCCTAAGTCAGGAAAAAGGAAACTATCGATACCTGTTGGATTGACGCTGACACACGGACTACAAGGTGAAATGAGTGGTTGACTGGTATCTAGCGCCGTCACCGAGAAGTTCTGCCCTGAAAGCATGTAAGTAGCGGGGACCCCCGCAATAATTGAAGCCGAGCCGCTGTTGATTACGATCGGGTCTGCATGGACCGAGGGCGTAATAACCATCATCACAAAAGCGCAAAAGCCAATGATGAGTTTAGACATACATTTCTCCCGTGCAAACGGTTGGCAATTCAAGGGCGTTTCGCCAAGCCTGGCGCACAGTTGCGCAGGCACTGTTCGGAAGACTTGGGATGAGAGGATGCCTACCTTATAGCACAAGCACGTACTACCTGTAATAGCGTCGCAGGAACCAAGTCGTGACCTAAGTTGAGTCGCTTCACCCGCGGATTACACCGATTTCATAAATTGGATTCGTTACCAGCAGTTGTCGACGAGCGCGCTCGAATGAGGTCGCGAGTTATCTAATCCGTGGCGTTAATTCCTGTTCTCACTACAGCGGTGCGCACCTGAGTTCGATAGCAATCCACCAAACACTGCGATTGTGAGCCACTAAGTGAATTACGGAGAGCCTGATGTAGTAACTGTATAAACGAACCGTTCAGGCATCCGATCAATCCTGGGGATATCTCGATGTTCCAATGCGTTGAGTGCCACCCGAAACAATGAGCGTTTTGTCCCGTATGTGAATTACATATAATCTGACACTTCACTAGCCGCTACGGCCTCTTCCTCAATCATCATCATGCCGACGGTCGAGAGTTAATGCGCCCGTGGATTTGCACGGAACAGACTTTGCCTACTGCGGAACTAGCAATCGTTCGATGTGTAGCCCAAAAGCAGTGGCTCAACGCTTACCTCGCGAATAGATAAAAGAGCCACCCGTCTGACGAATGTGAAAACTCTGGATTGAAAATTCAAACCTCAAACAAGCTGCGGTTAGGTCGCCAAGGAGGAATTATGGCCAGGATTTTTTCCGCACTGTGCACTCTGCTTCTCATCGTTGTTCTTACGCCTTCTACAACTCAGGCTGACCCCGTATTCATCACTAGCGGGAGTCTAACAGTCACGGGACCTATTGGGGGCCCGAGCTATAGCATTTCCGGGAATAACTTTTCCGCCGGCGGTTCAGGAGAGCGAGGAGGTCTGGTACTTCAATCGGGCTTCTTTATTAGCTCCCCCGGCAGTGTCATTAACGTATTCGCGTTTTTTGGCGGCTCCAGCCTGGGTGGCAATCACGGGGGCGGATTTACGTTCACCGGCCCACCCATCACAGTCCCGTTCAGTCTTACGAATCTAACCTTAACAAGTCCGTTCGAGTTCTCGGGTACATTGCTTACGTGCCCACAGAGTTGTTTCTTCGGGCCGGTCGTGTCACGTGTCGACCTGGTGGGAGGTGGAACTGCTACAATTGAGTTGATCGCTGGCTCCACCCCTAATGGTTCACGGGTCTTCACTTTCCGCTCGATTACCTACAATTTCGAGGTTCCCGAACCCGCGTCAATACTGCTCTTAGGAGGAGGCTTGGCGGCGTTAGGGGCCAGGCTCAGGCACAGATACAGGTCGCAACGTTGAGAACAGCGACTCCGAAAGAGTCTTCGTGCCGCAAAAAAGCACAGAAAGCACAAAAGGAATTTCTTTGTGCCTTTTGTGCTTCTTTGTGGCAGATCATTTTAGCGTTCGGCCTGCGTAAACTTCACCACAGCCGAGCGTAAAAGCACCCACACACCTCCTGATCATCGCCGTAGATCCGCGCCCATTCGAGTTAAAGCTCTGGAGCCGCCCGTCTTTAATCCGGGAACGTTGATTGCGACCCCGAGCGATAAATAATTCGGTCGCCTGCGGCCATGCTGAAACTTGCATTAGCAGTTGAACAGCTACGTGAGGGAGGTGCTGCCCCAATGCAATCGCTTTTCTACATCAAACCAGGTGAGCCGACATCCGTCGCCGCCAGAGTCCGTTTATTTCTCGTCACGACGATAACGCTCGTACTCTTATTAATCTTCTATTCGTCCGGGGCTCAAACTGAGAGCGGCGCTTCTGTTGGACCAGCACCAACGACCTGCCCAGAGGAACTACTTAAGAACGGCGGCTTCGAGCTTCCGGTCGAAACACCGGCTGCTGTACCGCTCTACTGGGCATCAACTCAATGGTGGTCTTCCGCTCACTTCTCTCGAGACGTTGGTGTCGCCCACTCTGGCGCTAGCAGTGTCAGGATTATTGCGCCGACTCCGTATAGTGACTCCTGGTTCCAGGGCGTGACCGTTGAGCCACAGACCCTTTATATGCTCACTGGCTGGATCAAGACGGAGAACGTCTCTTCCGGCCCGGGCGCGACTCTCTCGATTCTCAATATGCCGGCGCAGACGAAAGGGCTAACCGGTACTAACAACTGGACCAAGGTGAGTCTATCGTTCAATTCCGGCTCGAGCCCTAATGCCGTCATTCGTGCTCAGCTCGGCGCGTCTACAGGCACAGCCTGGTTCGACGACCTACGTTTGACGGCAATCAGGCCCGACGGAACACACCCGCGTTGGAAAATTCTCGTGCTCATATACGACAAAACCGACGCCATCGTGACAGGCACGGGCGGAGTCAGTCACCACATGGTAGGTGCCATGACGCCTGC
>DASSEB010000092.1:0-6483 GCA_035696765.1 Pyrinomonadaceae bacterium
CGCGGCCGCGGCTTCATGCCGCGCCAGGTGCAACGCATCATCCGCCACGATCACTGAGCCACCGCAGCTCAACGGCGCAAAGATCTCAAACACTGACAGGTCAAAGCAGATCGAAGTGGCAAGCAACACTCCCGACAACTCTTCTGCGGAGAAGCTCTGCTCGGCCCAGTGCAGGAAGTTCACCACGCTCTGATGCGTAATCGCCACGCCTTTCGGCGTGCCGGTCGAGCCGGAGGTGTAGATGATATGTGACAGATTCCCTGCCTGCGCCCACGGCACTGGATTCGCCGTGCTCTGCTGCGCTATCAACTCCGCCTCAGCATCCAGTCGCAGCACCTGCACGCCCTGCTCGTCCGCCATGGACCAGCTATCGGCGAGCGCCTGCTGGCTAATCATTACCGCGGCGCGCGTGTCTTCGAGCATGAAGCGCAGCCGCTCGCTCGGATACGCCGGGTCCATCGGCAGATAAGCGCCCCCCGCTTTCAGCACCGCCAGCAGGCTGATGATCATCTCCGGCGAACGCTCCAGCAGAATCGCCACGCGTGTCTCTGGCCCCACGCCTAGCTGCCGCAGGTGATGGGCCAGTTGGTTCGCGCGCCGGTTCACCGCTTCATAACTGAGTTGATTGTCTTCACCGATGAGGGCAATGGCTTGCGGCGTCTTTTGCACCTGCGCTTCAAACAACTGGTGCAGGTACTCTTCTCGCGGATAGTTTCGTTGCGTGTTGTTGAATTCCCGCAGCCGCCGCTCCTCTTTTTCACCCAACAACCCGATCTCAAAAATCCGCTGCTGTTCATCCCTGGCAATCCATTCCAACAGCAACTGAAAATGCGCCACCATTCGTTCGACAGTAACAGCGTCGAACAGGTCCGTGCTGTATTCCCAATTGCCCTCGACGCCATTCGCAGTCCTCGCTAACTGAACAGTGAGATCGAATTTCGCCGTACCGTTGTCTGTTTCTTCCGGTCGCAGTTCGATTCCACTCAGTTTCAAATCGGCGAGTGGTGTGTTCTGCAATACCATCATCACGTGGAACAGCGGAGTTCGACTCGGGTCACGATCTGCGTGCAACTCGGAGACTAGTCTTTCAAACGGCACATCCTGATGTGTATATGCATCGATCGCCGTGTCTCGCACGCGTGCGAGCAACTCTCGGAAGAATGGGTTTCCGGAGAGGTCGGTGCGAATGACAAGCGTATTCACGAAGTTTCCAATCAACGGCTCGATCTCGGCCACTCCGCGATTTGCAACGGGCGTCCCAACCAGTACATCGGTTTGCCCGGTGTACCGCGAGAGCAATAATTGAAAGGCGGCGAGCAACGTCATGAATAGAGTCGCGCCTTCACTTCGCCCCACTGCTTCTAACCTGGCTATTAGTTCTGAAGACAGGGCAAACTTAACTACTGCGCCGTTCTCACTTCGCACCGGAGGCCGAGGGCGGTCATACGGCAAGTTGAGGACCGCCAGGGATCCGCGCAACTGCGTCTTCCAATACGAGAGCTGCGAATCGATCGCGTCTCCCTCGAGCCACTGTCGTTGCCAAACTGCGAAATCTCCATACTGGATATCCAGGGCTGGCAACGGTGAGGGCTGTCCTGCGCAAAACGCCTCGTAGTGGGCCATCATCTCGTGAATGAAAATCCCGCATGACCAACCATCTGAGATAGTGTGATGCATGCTGAAACTCAAGGCACACTCTTCGTGACCTAATCGCAGGACATTCAATCGCAGTAGTGGTCCAATCTCGAGATCAAACGGCCGGCGACCTTCTTCGTCGATCAACCTGCGAACCTGTTCCTTGCGATCGGCTTCGCCTAAAAAAGACAAGTCCACGACTGATGGTCTAAGGACCAATTGCGGAGCAATAACTTGCACTGGCCCTGTCTCACCTTGAGTGAAGGTGGTACGCAACGCTTCATGGCGGCTGACGATCTCGTTGATGCTGTTCTCTAAGGCAAGCCAGTTGAGTGAGCCCGTTAAGTGAGCACTGAACGAGATGTTATAAGAAGGGCTCGCCGGATCCAGTCGCTGCAGAAACCACAATCGCTGTTGCGCGAAAGAGAGTGGCAAATGCTCTTCCCTGCTGACGATTGTTAGCGGACGCGTAGTGAGGCCGAGCGCTGATCGGCGTGCCGCCTCGACCTGCTCACCCAGGCCCGCGACTGTGGGAAACTCGAATAATGCCCTCAGCGGCAGCTCGATACTGAAAACTTGTCGCAGGCGCGAAATCAGCTGGGTTGCGAGCAGAGAGTGTCCGCCTAACTCAAAAAAGTTGTCGTAGATACTTACTCGGTCCAATCCCAGAACTTCGCACCAGATGTCCGCGAGTATCTCTTCAACTTCTCCACGCGCTGCTGCTAAGCCGGTGTTGCGAGTTTCTCTGGTCCTGCCTGGCTCGGGCAATGCGTCTCGATCGACCTTCCCGTTGATGGTTAACGGCAACTTATCCAGCAGCACGAACAGTGACGGCACCATGTATTCCGGCAGCCGTTCGCGCAGGTATTTGCGTAATTCAGCGGCGGAAGTTTGCACGGACTCTTTAGGAACCACATAAGCGATCAGTTGTTTTCCGCGTTCGTCTTCTCGCGCGATCACTACTACTTCACGAACAGCCGGGCAGTGTCCCAGCACGGCTTCAATCTCGCCCAACTCGATGCGATGTCCACGCAGCTTAACTTGCTGATCGATCCGCCCGAGAAACTCAACCTCACCTGCTCGCAGCCATTTAACCTTGTCGCCGGTGCAGTACAGTCTCTCTCCACCGCCGCGACTAAAGGGATTCGGTACGAAGCGTTCAGCAGTCAACGACGGCCGTTGCCAGTAGCCTCTTGCCAGGCCGTCACCGCCGATGTACAACTCGCCGGTTGCTCCGACCGGTACCGGACGCATCTTTGGATCCAGCACATGCACTTGAGTGGCACCGATGGGCTTCCCGATCGGAATGCTCGCGCCGGCTTCCGCCGCTTTGTTCACTCTCCGGCAGCAGGTGAAGGTGGTGCTTTCGGTTGGTCCATAACCGTTGATGACGACACTGTCCCGATGTCTCTCGAGCATTCGTCGTACGTCGGCTGCGACCAGCACATCGCCACCGGCAATCATCTGCCTGACCCCGCGCAAGTCTGCTAACTGCTCTTCCACCATCAGGTGAAACACACTCGAGGTCAGCCACAATGTCGTTACCTGCTGGGTTCTTATTTCTTCGCCTAATTCGTGAAGACTTGCCTGGCCCGCTTTCATCATTGCGAGTCTGGAGCCGTTGAGAAGGCTTCCCCAGATCTCCAACGTAGCCGCGTCGAATGAAAGAGGCGCGTATTGAAAGAGCACTTCTTCCTCATCCAGCTTCACATAACTGGGATCGATCACGAGCCGCACGATGCCGCGGTGACGAACGCTTACGCCTTTTGGCAAACCGGTCGAACCGGACGTGTACATGACGTAAGCCAACTGCTCCGGTGAAATGGCGAGGCCCGGATTGGCTTTGGACCGAGACGCGCACACAGGCCACTCTGTGTCGAGGCAGAGTACGTTGCTGGAGAACTCCGGCAGACGCTCCTTCAAATGTTTCTGCGTGAGCAACAATACCGGCTCTGTCTCGCAGACCATGAAAGTCAGACGCGATAGTGGATAAGCCGGATCAAGCGGGAGATAAGCGGCGCCTGCTTTGAGCGTTCCCAGGAGCGCGATCACGACTTCCACGGAACGATCCATCAAGATGCCCACGACCGACTCAGTCTTCACTCCTCGCGCCAACAAGTAGTGCGCGAGCTTGTTCGAACGCTCGTTGAGTTGCGCGTAAGTGAGTTGCTGGTCTTCATAGGTGACCGCAATCGCGTCCGGCGTTCGCTTGACTTGTTCCTCAAACAACTCTGAAACGCTCTTGTCGCGCGGATAAGCTGACGGCGTTTCACTCCATTCGAGCAGTTGGGCTTGTTCCTGGGGTGTTAATAACAGGTCGGCGAGTTGTTGGCCCGGGTCCGCAACAACTCCGCTCAGCAACTGATCGAAATGAGACGCCATCTGCTCGATCGTCACCGCATTGAACAAGTCGTCGCTATATTCGAAGACGACTCTCAACCCTGCGTCAGTCTCCCGCATGGTCAACATGAGATCGAACTTGGCAGTCGAGTTTTCAATTTCATCGACGGCTACGTTCAAACCTTCGATTTGAAAATCCGCCGGCGGCGTGTTCTCAAAACTGAAGACAGTGCGAAACAGCGGACCATCTGAGCTTGATCGCTCCGGCTGTAACTCTTCAACCAATCGCTCGAAAGGCAAGTTTTGATGTGTATGCGCTGACAGCGATGTCTCTCGGACCTGCCGAAGCAAACTTCGAAATGAGAGATCGCCTGAGAGGTTGGTGCGCATGACAACGGTGTTGACGAAAAAGCCGATCAGAGGCTCACACTCCAGGCGGTTCCGGTTCGCGATCGGCGTGCCGATGCAAATGTCAGCTTGTTGTGAGTAGCGATACAGCAGGGCGTAGAAACAACTTAGCAAGAGCATGTAGAGTGTCACGCCCTCGCGCCGGCTCATAGCTTGCAGTTCTTCGCGCAGTGCAACGGGTAGCGTGCGGCTAACTCTTGCGGCAGTGTGGGAGCGACCGACAGACCGTGGTTTATCGGTGGGCAAATCGAGCGTTGCCGGTGCGTCAGCGAGTTGAGTACGCCAGTAGGAAAGGTCTCTTTCCAGAGTGCCGTCCTGCAATTGACGGCGCTGCCAACCGGCAAAATCTGCGTACTGAATCGCGAGCTCAGGTAACGTTGAGGGGCTGCCGATCGAGAGAGCCTCGTACAGCGCCAGCATCTCTGAGCTGAGTTTCGCCATCGACCAGCCATCACAAATGATGTGATGCAGGCTCATCACGAGGATGCACCGATCTTGCGCGAGCCGCACCAGCCGCATCCGCACAAGGGGTCCGCGTTCCAGATCGAATGGCTGATCAGCTTCTCTATGAATGAGTTTTTGGGCGTTATGATCTTGCTCACTGACGTGGCTGAGGTCGACGAGTGGCAAGGTCAACAGCAACTGCGGTTTGATCACCTGCACAGGACCACGATCCGTCTGCGCGAAGACGGTGCGCAAGACTTCGTGACGCCGAATGATTTCGTTAATGCCCTGTTCTAATGCCGGTATGTTGAGTTTGCCTGTGAAGTGGACGCTGAAAGATATGTTGTACGCAGCGCTGCCGGGCTCGAGGCGTTGCAGAAACCACAGTCGCTGTTGTCCAAACGAGGTTGGCAAGTCGGCCGTTCGCGAAATCTGCTCGATTGGGGACCGCGTCAGATCATCTTCGCCCTTGAGGGTTTGCTCGATTCGACTTGCCAATGCCTGCACAGTCGGCGCTTCAAACAGCGCACTTACCGGCAACTCGACCTGAAACTGATGCGCCAACCGTGACACTACTTGCACTGCCTTGAGTGACTGACCGCCAATGTCAAAGAAATTGGCCGTTCTGGAGACTTCGGCGAGGCCCAGTACTTCGCACCAGATCCCCGCGATCAACTCTTCTGCCGGCGTTCGCGGTTTCACGTGCGTACCGGCGATTTGAGTAGTTGGATCCGGTACCGGCAATGAGCGGCGATCGACTTTGCCGTTGCTGGTCATCGGCATTGTCGGGAGCATTACAAACGTCTGCGGGACCATGTAGCCGGGCAACGTCTGTCTCAGGTAGTTGCGGAGTTCGTCGCCGTCGACGTGTTGGCCCACCTCGGTAACGATATAAGAAACGATCTGCTTGTCGTCAGGTCGGTCTTCCCTGAGTATGACCGCTGCTTCCTTGATTGACGGATAACGCAGCAAGGCAGTCTCGATTTCGCCGAGTTCGATGCGATAGCCGCGGACCTTTACCTGATGGTCCTTGCGGCCCAGGTATTCAATCTCGCCGTTCTCCAGATAACGTCCTAAGTCACCCGTGCGGTACAACCGCGCCCCCGCAGCGCCGCTCAAACTGTCCGGCACAAACCGCTCTGCCGTCAGCTCCGGCCGCTGCCAGTAACCACGCGCCAGCCCGCGCCCCCCAACCAGCACTTCGCCCGTCACTCCCAGCGGTACCAACCCACTCGCCTCGTCCACGATGTACACGGCCGTGTTCGCAATCGCGCGCCCAATCGTCGGCTGCCGCAGACTGTCGCGCTCCAACTCCACGCCCGTCGTGTAGGTCGTGTACTCCGTTGGCCCATACAGGTTCTGCACGCGCCGCACGGCAGTCTCCGCATAGATCTGCTGCACCAGCTTCTGCTGCAACGCTTCACCCGCAAGGTTCACTGCCCGCACATTCCCGCCCACCGCTTGCAGCCGCAGCAGTTCAGCCATCGCTGATGGCACCGTGTTGATCAGCGTCACCGCGGCCGCGGCTTCATGCCGCGCCAGGTGCAACGCATCATCCGCCACGATCACTGAGCCACCGCAGCTCAACGGCGCAAAGATCTCAAACACTGACAGGTCAAAGCAGATCGAAGTGGCAAGCAACACTCCCGACAACTC
>DASSEB010000093.1:0-18561 GCA_035696765.1 Pyrinomonadaceae bacterium
GGCGCGACTACCGCAGTGTCTTTCAATTGTTGCCGCGCGAGCGCCAGTTCCGATCTTCGTTGCGCCAGCACGCCTTGCCGGTTGCGAATCTCTTCGTAAGCATCCTGGTAACGGCCTTCGGCAACTTTGAAGGATGCAGTCGCAGCATCAAACTCCGCTTTCGCAATCACACCCTGCTCGACCAGGCGAGCGGCGCGATCACGGCTATGTCTGGCCTCGTCGAGAACAGCGCGGGCCTGACGCACGGTTGCAGTCGCTTCCGGATCGACGCGATCGTCAGTGCCGTCAGGCGCGAGGCCAAGACGCGCACGCGCTTGTGCCAGTGATGCTTCCGATTGCTGTACGCGAAGCTGGTAGTCTTGCGCGTCGAGTTGAGCGATTACTTGTCCGCGGGCGACAACTGAGCCAAGGTCAACGGAGATCGTCCGCACGCGTCCGGGGACTTTCACGCTGACAGTCGTCTGATCGTAAGCGGCGAGCGTGCCGTTGGCCGTCACGGTTTCGCCGAAGGGCGTTTCAGCGACAGCGGTGGTTTTGACTTTCCGCGCCGCGCCCGCCTGGCCCTGGCGCGCCTGTCGCTGCGAGGCTTGATAGTCACTCTTGCACGAGGTCAAAAAAAGCGCCGCCAAGAGGAGCGACACTCCTGATAACAGTATCCTGGTCTGAAACATCCTTGGCAGTTTAACACGGGCCACACCTCTTCACGAATTTGTGCAGAACGAGAATCCGTGTTCATCCGTGACAATCCGTGGCTCAAAATCCGCGGCGGATCAGGTACGACATTTTGATGAAGAACGTGCGTGTGTTGCGACGGAAGCCGGGCACGATCTGGGTGGTGAACGGGTGGCGGCTGTCGTAGTTCAAATCGTCGTTATAACCCGCATAGAAAGCCGTTCCCGGACTCGGCGTCCATCCAAACAACGCCTGCGACCGCAAACGCGAGTTGAGTGTGTTGTAGTCGAGAATCAGGCGCGCAAAGCTGGCTTTTGTAAACTGGTACGTGCCGCGCGTAGTCAAAATGTTGATGTTGTAGGCGACGCGATCTGTGTCGTAGCGTTTCAAGCGTTGGCTGTTGATGTTGAACGACGCGAGGAACGCGTTGGTGGGCTGATAAGTGATACCGCCATTGAACTGAAGCAAGTTTCCGCGGCCGGGATCGAGCGGCGCCTTTTGGCCCAGCCGCAGCGCCGCCGGACTCACGCGCGGATACTTGTCGCCGTTGCCGAAGTCGAAATCAAAGTGGCCCCAGCGATGCGTCACCTGTGCGTTGAACTGAATCTTCTTGCTGGGGTTCGAGCCCATGTAGAACGAAAGATGTTGCTTGTTTGAAGAGCGCTCCGTACTCTCGCCAAAGAACGTGCACTTGTTGTCGTCCACACCAAACGGGTTGCATGGTTTGGCTTCCCTTGTTGGTCCAAACTCATGATCGAACAGCCGTTCGTAACCGGGTTCCCACCACATCCCGACATAACTGTTGTGCCGCAACTGCAACTCGACCAGGCTTTCACTCTCCCAAATGTACATCCGACCCTGCCAGTCGTAATCGACATGACTCGCGTTATGGAAGTGATAGGAGATGATCTTCTTCTTCGGATTCGGATCGGAGTTATAGCGAACAAAGCCGAAAGCGAAGTTTGAATTCGTGCGCTGCACGAAACCGACATCCGCGCGATAGTCCTGCGTAAAACCTTGACCGAAAAACTCCCAGCCCCAGTTGCGGCCCGCGCGGATGTAATCGGCCGAATAACCCAAGCCATTGCCGGTGCGGTATCGAGTGACGCCGTCGTCCGGATCGAAAAAGAAGTTCCGCGAAGTGGTGCCCAACGTCTGGAAGCTCAAGGTCGTTTGCTTATCGACGCGGAAGCGGCCGTCGATCGCGACGAGTTGATTGTGTTTCTCGATGAAGTTGTAACTCGTGGCCAGCATGCCGATCGAGTTTTCCTTGCCGACGTCGCGTTTGAGACGAAGCACTCCGATGTACGCGTTCTTGTCGAGAATTCGTTCGGCTTTGCATACCTCGTCTGTTTTGACAGTTCGCAGATCGAGGCACGCATTTAGAGCGCCGCGATCGTCGCCGTTGAGGTTTCCTGGTCCATTGTCGCTCGCCACCATCAAACCAAACGTGTTGCGGCCTTTCTTGCCGGTAGTTTTGACGGCGAAGTCCGGATCGACGATCGCGCGTGTGTGGACTGCAGTGATCGGCGTCTGAAAGATATCGATCCCTTCCAGAAAGAACGGGCGCTTTTCGGGAAAGAAGATCGGGAAACGCTGGTTAGCGGTGACTACGAGCTGATCGGCTTCGACTTGCGCGAAGTCAGGATTGATGGCGAGGTCCACTGTTATCGCCGAGCTCGGGATGAACTTCGCCGTCAGTCCCGGATCGAGTCTGACCGGCTCGTTCACGATCCGCCCCGGATCGATCGAGCGAGACGCCGGATTGAATAAAGGCACGAACCTGCTGTTCTGCGACACCGTCAAACTCGGGATCAATTCGATCGTGCGTTCAACTGAAATGCCTTCGAGACCTGTGAGGTGTCCCGCCTGGCTCAGGTTGCTGTCGATGCTGCGCGAGAACGGCATCCACGAGTCGAGCTCGTTTTCGAAGCGCTTGATGCGACGAAAGAAGTGCGCGCCCCAGAGTTTGCCTTTGCCCGCTTCGAAGCGTAGCGACTTGAACGGAATCGCTATCTCGACGTTGAAGCCGGACTCGTGAATGATGCCTTTGGATTCCATCAACAGATCGACGCTGAAGTCTTCGCCGCGTCCTTCGGTGATGACGCCGTCGCCCTGAATTCCGAGTGGATTGAAAAAGATCTCGAACGCTTTTCGTTTGTCGTTGAAGGTGTCGAGCATGAACCCGACGTAGTCGTCGTTGAAAATGTTGTCGCGCTTGGCGACAGTGGCGCGCACCTTGTCAGGCTCGTCAGTCACTTTGAAAGCGATGTACAGAAACTTCGGATCGAACCCGATTAAGACTTCGGTCGGCTTTGAAGGCGGAACGTTGTCGCCCGGCTGAATCTGGTAGAAGTCTTTCAGCACGGCCGCTTTTTGCCAGACTTCTTCGTCGAGCTTGCCATCGATCACGGGCGGCTTATCAAACTTCGGAATCGTGACCGGTTGCGACTTCTCAGGTGGAACAACAAAGCCGTCCTTCGGCTTTGCGGAGGTTTTGGCATCGGGCGCGGGCGTCGAGGCGGCTAGAGGCGTGGTAGTCGTTTGGGCATTGACGCAAAATGCGACGCAAAGAATCAGAAGTGGGAGGTTGGTGATAGTCCTCATTATCCGCAGTCGAGCAAATGTGTTCACACAAAGGACGCAAAGGATGCAAGCAACGTTAACACACTGTGCTTTGCCGCCTTTGCGCCTTTGCGTGAAGAGAACTCTTTTAAGCTGTGGGCGAAGCTGCTCGAAAGGGTTCCCGCTCAATTGGACGAAGGCCGTCCAAGAATCTTCCCGAGCGCAGAATTAATTACGAGGGCGCAGTTGAATTTTTCCCTCGCCAGTTTTGAGAACAAACACCTTGCCGCCATTGCCTACTCTCCAACGTTTGAGGCGTGGAGAAGGAGTGATGTCTTCAGCAACCACAAACCCTTCGTTGCTGATTTCGTCCGGGACGTTCGTTTCGATTGTGAAACTCGAACCCGCGGGCACGGTAAGCGAGATGGGGCCGTCCCCGGTGCGCGCCGAAAGCTCTTTGAAGTCGCCCTCGAGCGCGATTTCACCGTCGCCGGTGCGCGCATCGACTTGCCCGTCAAACTTGATGATCTGAATGCGACCGTCGCCGGTATTCACCTGTAGCATACCGCCGCCGTTCGCCACCTGGATTGGACCATCGCCGGAACGAAGCGTGATCTCTCCGGAGACGCCCTCCAGATTCAGCCCGCCGTCGCCCGATGAAACGTGAAGCGTCGCGCGTCGCGGCACGTAAACTTCGAAGTTCACGCTGCCGCTTACTTCTGAGGGGTTCGTTGCGTTTATGGCGATCGATTGTCCCTGCTGCTGCGCCTCGATTGCCATCCCTTTGAGACTCTCTTCTTCGTTGGCGTTCTTGGTCGCGGTGTAACTCACTTCAGACTTGTCCCATCCGTGAACGATGACGCGGCCATCGAAAGTCGTGATGCTGACTCGCGGTGTGGCAGTGACGGTAAACGCTTTCGTCTCCTGGGCAGTGAACCGGCTGGAACTTTCGACCACACCGGTCCCCATGCCAACGCCGCGGGAGCGGCTAATACTTCTTTCGGTGCGAGCCTGCTCGCGTACAAGTTCTCGCTGCGCGCGTTCAATTTCCTTTTGAGAATCGCGCATCGCCATGTCCACCTGTCGTTGGGCCTCTCTTTGCGCCTGGCGCACTTCCTGCGCGATTCGCGCGCTCTCAATGCGGACTCGTGCAGCTTCAGCGGCGGCGGCTGTGCGATCGGCGTCGTCGACGGTTTCAACTTCGATTCCCTCCACGCGTATCGCTTTGCTGCCTTGCAGCGAACTGCCGGGACTGAGCGGCAGTCCATCTTGTGCGTGGGTTACTCTGATCGATCCGTTCACGTTGCCGAGCTTGATTTGCGGGCCGCCGGTGCCGATCTGACCGTCGAGGCTGTGTCCGACGTACTCGCCATGTTTGACTTGTATGCCGAAGTCGGTCGAGATGCCGCCGTGAACTGTGCCTGCACGAATTGCCGCGTTTGCATTCGACGGAATGATCAGCGTCACGTTTCCGTTAACGGACGCCAGAGAGATTGGCTTCGCTTCGGCGAGTTGAGTAAACGTAGCTTCGAGTGGTCCATTGATGGTCGACAGCTTCGCTTCGCCCAGAAGACCACGCGCGGTGACGCGGCCGTTGATCGACGACGCTTTGACCGTGCCTTCAACGCCGTCGATGTCGATTGAACCATTCACGAGCTCGATCGATTCGAGCGCGGCCTTGCGCGGAACAGTCAATATGTATTCGACAGTAGCGGGATTATCGTATCTTCCCTCGCCGCCACGGAAGGTCTGGTTCTCGTCCGGGTAATCTGTTTTGATTCGGATGTTTTCTTCGGTTGCGTTGACTTCGATATTCGCTTCGGCGAGACGATCTTTCCGGTAAGCTTTCTTCACTGCATCGACCTGTACTGCCGGCCGGTCCCAAACTTTGATCTGCGCGCCGCCATTGATGTTTTCGAGACTGACGCGCCCGGTCGGCGATAGTGAATACGTTTGATGAAACTCTTCGCGCAGTTCCTGTTCGGGTTCAACCGCAGCCGTGGACTCTGTTGAAGGCACTGACGGAACCGGTCGAAGTTCCTGGCGACCTAAGCTGCTTGCCGCGGCTGGGACCGTTCCGTTACTTGCCAACGCGATGACAAGCAGAACTGCCGTGATGAGGGTCTTCGTTAACATTGTCGTTCGTCCTAACAATAAGGTCTGATTAACTTGGCTGACGCGCAATTTTAAGGCCGAGAGCCGTCAGTTCTGAAGTAACTAGTTCCGACCACTCTCGGCCCTTCTGCGTTGCTCTATAGTCAGAACACCGGACCGCAGAACGTTGTGGCAATAAAGTTTGCAACGAAATCAGTGAAGTCTCACGCAAACGCGCAAAAAACACTTGCCTTTGCTGTCTTTGCGCCGTGCGTGAACTGTTGTTTTAGATCTTCTTGATGCGGATCGTGCCGCCGAACGAAGCGACCGAGATCGTCGCATCCCCTGACCCGCAAACCGCATTCACGCGCCGCGGCACGTACGGAACCACCACCCTCGGCGTTCTTCCGATGATGATCGGACCGGTTACGGGTCCGCCCTTCTGTGGCGGTTTTTCTTTCGATGTGGCAGCAGGAGCTTTGGGCTTTGCTTCAGGAGCCGGAGTTCTGGGCCTGACTGCCGGTGGAGCCGGTGGCTCGCCAAGGTACGTCAGCTTAAAGTCCGAAATTATGTTTTGCTTCTCTGAGACCTTTGCGTTCAATTGGAATGACGCGTCCGCCGGCAGGGCCAGCACAACGTCGCCGGTCATATTCGTAAATCCATAATACCCGGATTTAGCCAGAGGCCCGATCATCATCACCCTTCCGTTGACAGTCTTCGCCATCACCTTTGGATTACTGACTCTATCGAGATGAATATCGCCGCTGACCGTGCCAACCTCGAACGTGTCTTCCTCTGTCGCAGGACGAACGTTAATAACTTCGACTCCACCACCCGCAGAACTCAAATTAACGCGCCCGCTCGAGTCTCTAAGAAAAATGCTTCCGCCGACACTGCCCGCTTCGATGATTTTCGCGGCACGTTCGATCGTGATGTCGCCATTTTGCGAGCCCGCGTAGGCCCCTGACACACCGGCGATCGTGATGTCGCCGTCGCGAGTCTGAATCTGAACAGTCGCTCCGGTCGGAACGGACATCTCCACGTCAGCGACGGCCTGACAATCAAATCTTGGATTGGAGACGGTACTGTGGTCGAGCACCATCACGTCGACGCGAGTCGCTGGTTTGGAGCTGTCTTTGGTCCTGTCAATCCGGCGAAAATCGATCTTCGCTGCGTCGACCGAGCGCACGTGAATCTCATGTTTGTCCCAGCCACGTACCTTGAGCGTGCCTGAGGCGACACAAAGGGTGACTGTAGCTGCAGGGTCGACAGGCATCGACCGCTCGATTTTCTCACCGGGCTTTTCGCCCGGCTGGCCGTCCTTTGTTTCGTCGTTAGCGAGGGTGGAGACTGCCAGGAAGATAATGAGGCCGGCGACTACGGCAACTGCGCACAACTTCTTTGTCAACGTATTAAAACGCGGCCCTTTCAGTGTCCGCGACCTCCGCCAAGACGCGCGTCGGCTATGGTGTTGAGGAGGTCCACCTTGCTTTGATAAGCAGCAAACATGAAATCGGCGGCGTCGGGATCATTAGGATTACTCTTGGCAGCACTGCGAGTAGCAGCAATAGCGCGATCGACCACCGCGAGGTTACGTTCGTACTCGACCTGGAGAGACGGTCTCATCGCGTTTTTGTTTGACCTGATTGTGGAATCCAACCCCGCAATCGTTTGCAGGTAAGAACGCTCGCCCGGAAGCAGTTTCACTGGCGCGCGCGCGGGTTCGGTGTTCGTAATCGTAGCTTTGACTGGCTGGAAAGTTACGGAATTTTTTGGTTTTGCCACGTGTGCTATTGCTGACTGGCCCGCCGGAATGTGCGCTGCGTTCTCAGATTGATCGTTACCGACCGCACCCTTAACACCTTCATTACCGACGACGCCCTTAACACCTTCATTACCGGGCGCTACCTTAGCAACTTGATCGTTATTAGGCGCAGTAACAGCCGGCTGCGTTGTGCTTCTCATCTTCACCACGCCGATGATCGCGGCAAACGCCAGCACCACTGCCATGCTTGCATAACCAAGCGTGCGCTGTGTGCCGAAGTTTAGGAGACCCGCAAAGAAGCCTGACTTTTGCGTCGCGTGGGCGGTTGCAATCCGCTCACCAAAGACTGCCGCGTCGAGACGCTCGCGCAGCCGCTCGGTGGGTACACTCGCCTCAAACTCCGCCGCTAAAGCGGACGTCCAAAGTGTCGTTTCTTCTTCCAGTTGGCGCGCTGCCGCAGCACATGTCACGCATGAAGCCAAATGCGACGTTGCGTTCTCCATCCTATCGATGGGAAGTTCGCCGTCGAAATAACTTTGCAGCGTTGCCTCGTCCAAACACCGTGTCATCGTCTGCCTCCGATCTTACCGTAAACCCTCGCAAACTCTTTTCGTCCGCGCGCCACCAAACTACCGACGTTCGTCTCTTTGAGCGACAAACTGGTGGCGATCTCGCGGTATGAGAGCCCCTGCTGTTTGAGCAACAGGCAACTTCTCATCGGCTCTTTTATTTTGTCCAAAGCGCGGCGTGCTTCTTCGATCGCCAGGCGGCGTTCGTAGTCTTCTTCCGGCGCTTCGGCAAAAAAGCCGTTTTCCGCGGTGGTCTTGTGATACTCGTTGTCGCGAACCATCGAGCGGCTTTGTCCCCGCAAGGTGTTTCGCGCCACATTAAGCGTCACGCGCAGCAGCCACGCCCGCAGCAAATCCTCGCCCGGCGTGGAGTTGAGATTGCGATAAAGTCTTAGAAACACTTCCTGCGTCACGTCTTCGGCCAGGGCCGAATCGCGAACAACAGCTCTAGCCGTCCTGAAAACGGCGCGGTGATGGAGGGTAAACGCTTCGTCGAAACTGAGCGAACCTATCGCCTCAGTCCCGATGTCGTTAGGCATGGACTCGATCAAAGCTCTAGCTTGTCCGTTCATCAATCACCGCTCTCTCAACAGTGAAAACACCGCAAACCACCGGGTTGTGGCAAGTTTCTCCCAGGCAGTCGGCTACGGTGTTATGGCGGCGTATTGTATCCGGGAACCCCGCTTTGCACCAAGATTTCGAGAGCGGCAACCGCTTTGTTAGTGTCGCAATGGGAAGATCCGTTGCGGTTAACGTGAGGACGTTGGGAAATGTTCGAGTGTTAACAGTAACCACGTGTTGTCTCGCCTCGTGACGAAAAGTACATGATGTTGGCCTCCTTTTTTCTTGACTCGCCTATCCTCCGGGCGTATAAAGCGCGAACAACTCGTAACAAACTCACTCCTCAGCGTCTCCCCCAGCTTGAGCTTTCCCCTAACCATGAACTGAATTGTGCGGGTTCTGTTCAATCGTTTGTGGGTCTGTGTGTGCATTAACAAGGAGGGATTATGAGCCGAAAATCTCTAAGAACCGGGGTGCTGCTGTTGGGGCTGTTGCTCGGTACAGCTTCGTGCGCTTATGCGGATGCGATCTCGACCACCTCATTGACCTTCAGTAGCTTTCAGATCGTTCCCACGTCCGGAAGCGTCGTGTTCTCATTACCCACGACACAAGCCCTCGCACGGGCGACCAATAGCTTGGGAGAAGAATCGTTACAGGTAGTCAATTCAGACAGTCCGACCGCGATCCAACTGGCCAGTGCAAGCGTTAGTTTTGCAAGTGGATTTGCGATTGCAGATCCCCTCAACTTCATCGGCAGCCAAAACAGCAGCGCCATGGTTTCGGGGTGTAATTGCGAAGCTTTCGGTGTCGGCCAAACCGTGCTTCAAAAGAGTTTTGTCATCACCGGCGGGACTGGCAACGTTGACGTTACGTTCTCCGCCGTGCTGCTGACGATGCAGACGGTAATCACAGACGAGTTTGGTACGTTCGCCGGGTCGAACGTCCTCGCAGGCATCCATCTAGGGAGTACCTCAATTTTCCCTGCTATCTTCAGTGTGGTCGAGATCGGGCCCAATGATTCCAGGGTCTCAAACATACAGCATCAGCTGTCACAAGTTCTCACGCTGCAATTCAACACCGTATACAGGCTCGATGTAACCCTCAGTGCCAACTCGACGGTCATAAACCAGTCGCCTGCGGAAATTCCTGAACCGGCGACCGCAGTCTTGCTGGTTTCAGGTCTCGGGTTTATGGCTGGCTTTGTTAAGAAACACCGAACAAGGAGGAAGTCATCATGACGCGGAAATCACTACGAACCTGTGTGCTGCTGCTGGGGCTGTTGCTCGGCGCATCTTCGAGTGCTTTTGCGGATGCGGTATCGCTCACCTCCATAACTGTGAGTAACTTTCAGCTAGTCCCAACGTCCGGAAGCATCATGTTTCTGGGACCGCAATTCGATCCGCGAACAGTCGCTTCTGCGACTGCGTCCAATACTTCGACAACCGGGTTGTTTGAAGAGACCGCGAACGTCCAACAAAGTCCGACACGTGCGGAGGCCACTACCAATATAACTTTTGCAAGTGCGAGCGGGGTCTCAGATTTTCCCAACTTCTTCTTAAGCGCAAACGCCAACGTCATGCTTTCGGGCTGTAGTTGCACAGCTACGGCCGAAGGCGTAGCAGCTCTCCACGAGCGCTTTATCATTACCGGTGGCACCGGCAGCGTCGATGTGAACGTCTCGGCGCTGGTGCAGACGCTGCAGGATTTGGTAACAGATCAGCTCAGTCTCTTTGCCGCGTCGGATATCGACATCGACCTGCAGGTGGCAGGTGTCACCATTTTTTCTTTCGACCCCCGGCTCAACATCGCGTTCCTCGACTCGCAAAACTTCGAAACGCAACGACAAATCTCACAGACACTGACTCTGCAATTCGGTCAGCAATACAATCTTGATCTATTCATTCGTGCCAACTCACGCGCCGCACAAAACGAAGTGCCGGAGCCGGCAACAGTAGTCTTGCTGGTTTCGGGTCTCGGATTTATGGCGGGCTTCGTGAAGAAACGTCGAAATTGTCCGTGACGAAAACTACATGAACTTCGCTGTCTTTGTTCTTGACTCGCCTCTAATAGCGCGATATAAGGCGCACAGGCACTCGCGTGTCTCCCATACAATTCGCCGCTCACGCGTTTCGCCAGTTACTGACGGAAGTTCACTCCTGAAGTCCGCGAGTCTCGCTCCGGCAGTCTATAGCTCTATTCCGGCGAAAAAAAATCTTGCCCTTTCAAGGAGGACCTATGTCCCGTAAACCACTTAGACTGTTTGTTCAGATTCTGCTGGGCGGATTACTGCTCGGCGTCTCGTCGACCGCTTACGCAGACGCCATATCAGTATCCGCGGTGACTTTCAGCAATCTCCAGATCACGCCGGCAGCGGGAACCGTCGTGTTCACCCCGACAGCTTCAAGCGCTGTGGCACTCGCCACGAACAGTCTGGGCCAAACTGCTCCAGTCATGTCAAACACTTTTCCCATCGCTCAAGCGAATACCGCGGTCACGTTCGCCAGTTCCTCTGCCGTGGCAAATGCCAACACCTTTTCTGCCACCGCTAACAGCGTGGTCGCCCTTACAGGCTGCACGTGCATTGCCTCATCGGCCGGACAAGGCAATCTCTCCGCGACCTTTGTTATTACCGGCGGGACTGGCAATGTTAACGTGAATATCTCAGCTCTGTTTACGACGATGTCGAGTGTGATGACAGACCTGAATGGGTTGACTGCTCAGTCGCAAGTCATCACGACCCTGCTAGTCGATGGTGTGGCGATTTTTGATGTGACCAACATCTTCAACGTCACCAACAATGCGTCGGACGTACAGTCGAGGATACACCAGATTTCACAGTCAGTTTCGCTTGCGTTTAACGTTCCTCACACGATTTCGGTTCACATCCACGCCGGGTCATTCGCAGAACACCAGGTTCCGGAACCGGCCACCGCAGTGTTGTTGGTCTCAGGTCTGGGATTCATGGCGGGATACGTAAGGAAAAGGAAGAAGACAAAAGACGACGCCGTAGTATAATTCGCGTCTTTTGAATCAATCGTTACACGACAGCGCGTTCATGCGGGCGTGCCGGCGCGAGCCGGTGCCTTACACTCCGATCTGGTTGATGCGGCAGGCGGGCCGGTACATGCGCGAGTATCGCGAGGTCCGCGCCCGCACCAGCTTTCTCGAACTCTGCAAAACACCTTCACTGGCCGCTGAAGTTACGGTCACTGCGGTCGAGCGCCTCGGCGTTGATGCGGCCATCATCTTCGCCGATATCCTGCTGATACTCGAGCCGATGGGTATCGATCTCGAGTTTGCTCACGGCGAGGGACCCGTCATTCACAATCCGGTTCGGAATGCTGCCGACGTCGATCGGCTTCGTGAAGTCGACGATGTGAGTGCGCTCGATTTTGTTTACGACGCAATCCGGCAAACACGTCGCGCACTCAAACCTGACATTCCTTTGATCGGTTTTTGCGGAGCGCCATTCACACTCGCCTCATACATGATCGAAGGCGGCGGATCTAAAAATTACATTCAAACGAAGCGGCTGATGTACGACGACGCGGGCGCGTGGCACGCGATGATGGCGCTGATCTCACGCGCACTCCCAAAATACTTGAACGCGCAAATTGAAGCCGGCGCCCAGGCGGTCCAGTTGTTCGATTCGTGGGTGGGTTGTTTGAGTCCGGACGATTATCGCGAATTCGTTCTGCCGCACACACGAAACGTGATTCGGAATGTTGTGCCGGGTGTTCCGGTGATCCATTTCGGCACGGGGACGGCGACGCTGCTCGAGTTGATGCGCGAAGCGGGTGGGGACGTGATCGGGCTGGATTGGCGTGTGCGGTTGGATGAGGGCTGGCAACGCGTCGGGCAGGACGTGGCGATAATGGGGAACCTCGATCCGGTTGTGTTGTTTGCGAAGCAGGATGTGTTGCGAGCACAGGCGAAGCGTATCCTCGATCAAGCAGAGGGACGTGCCGGGCATATTTTTAACCTCGGGCATGGGATCCTGCCGGAGACGCCGGTTGAGAATGTCGTTGCGCTCGTTGAAATGGTCCATGAGATGAGCCACAGATTAAACGGATGAATACGGATTACAGTCTCGCGAATTACGATGCGCTGCTCGTCGTTTCGTTCGGCGGGCCGGAGGGAATGGATGACGTGATTCCCTTCCTCGAAAACGTCTTGCGCGGCCGGAATGTGCCGCGCGAGCGAATGCTCCAGGTTGCGCATCACTACGAATTGTTCGGCGGCGTGAGTCCGATCAATCAACAGAATCGAGATCTGATCGCGGCGCTGAAGATTGAGTTGGAAAAGAACGGGCCACGGCTTCCGATTTACTGGGGCAATCGCAACTGGCATCCGCTATTGCCGGACACGCTGCGGCAAATGGCGGCTGACGGCATTCAGGACGCGCTTGCGTTTGTGACGTCGGCTTACAGTTCTTATTCGAGTTGCCGGCAGTATCGTCAAAACATTGCCGACGCGCAGGCTGCTGTTGGACCAGGCGCGCCCCACGTCGAGAAGCTGCGCACGTTCTACAACCATCCGCTGTTTATCGCAGCGAATGTCGATCGTGTTCGGGAAGCGATGGCGGAAGTTGATTCCACCGCGCCGCTTGTGTTCACTGCGCACAGCATTCCCGAGTCGATGGCGGCAACGTGCGATTACGTTGCACAGTTAACTGAAACCGGCGGCCGGATTGCGCGCGAGCTCGGCGTTACGAACTGGCAACTCGTCTATCAGAGCCGCAGTGGTTCGCCGGCTCAACCGTGGCTTGGACCGGACGTCTCTGATCACTTGAGAGCACTACGTCTCGAGGGAGCAACGAACGTCGTCGTCGCACCCATCGGCTTCGTTTCGGACCACATGGAGGTGGTTTACGATCTCGATGTCGAGGCGCGGCGCGTGTGTGAAGAGATTGGGCTGAACATGGTGCGTGCTCGAACGGCCGGGACGCATCCGGCGTTTGTGAGAATGATTCGAGAGTTGATGCTCGAGAGGATTGAGAATCGCGTGCCGCCGAGTGTTTGCGAGCCGAATTGTTGTCTGACTGCGGACAGGATTACATGATTGGCAAGAGCAGCAGGATAGTTGTCGTCGGTGGTGGGATATCCGGGTTGGCTGCGGCGCAACGGCTGATAGACCTCGGACAAACAAACGTCATTCTCCTCGAAGCTTCCACTCGACTCGGCGGAACAATCGAAACCACGCGTCGCGACGGCTTTCTTCTCGAACGAGGCCCGGATTCTTTCATCTCCGAAAAGCCGCACGCACTCGAGCTCGCCAGGCGTCTCGGACTCGAATCGCAGCTAATCCAGACAAACGAAAAGTTTCGCCGCAGTTTTATCGTCAGAAACGGACGGCTTCGTCCCGTGCCGGAAGGGTTTCAGTTGCTTGCACCGTCGCGCATCGCGCCGTTTTTGATGACCGACATTTTCAGCGTGGCAGGCAAAGCACGCATGGCGGCGGATCTGTTTCTGCCGCGCAAGGCTACCAATGGCACTGACGATGAGAGTCTCGCGAGTTTCGTCAGGCGCAGACTCGGGAAAGAAGCGCTCGAACGCATGGCCCAACCGATGGTCGGCGGCATTTACACAGCCGATCCGGAGACGCTGAGCCTGCGCGCGACGCTGCCGCGCTTTTTGGACATGGAACAACGGCATCGCAGCCTTATTCTCGCAATGCTGCGACAAGGCGCTGCGCAAAAGAGCGGCACGAGCGGCGCGCGCTATAGCCTGTTTCTCTCGTTCGATCGAGGGATGCAGGTGCTGGTCGACGCGGTAACACGGATTAACGCGGATATTCGCCTGGGGACGCGAGCGCAAAGGTTGACTGTGGATCAAGGATGGACGATCACTACGGATAAAGACGAGCACCTCAAGGCGGATGCAGTGTGTTTGGCTGTGCCGGCTTATGTCGCGGCGTCACTGTTGAACGAAGTCGATGAACAACTCGCACGGAAACTTCGCAACATCAAATACGCATCAACAGCGACCATCAACTTCGCCTACAAGCGATCAGCCATCGCTCATCCGCTGAATGGATTCGGTTTCGTGGTGCCGTTTATCGAAAAGAGGTCGGTGATCGCGTGTACGTTCAGCAGCGTGAAGTTCTCCGGCCGCGCACCTGATGATCACGTATTGCTGCGCGCGTTTGCAGGCGGCGCTTTGCAGCCTGAGATCTTTGCGCTTGACGAAGCCGAGATGGCAAAGAGAGTTGAAACTGACTTGCGCGAGTTGTTGGGTATCAGCGAGCCGCCGTTGTTTACCGAAGTGGCGAAGTGGGAACGCTCGATGCCGCAGTATGAAGTGGGCCACCTCGATCGCGTGAAGGAAATGGAAAGCGCTGCGAACGAATTACCCGGCTTGGCACTCGCCGGCAACGCTTACCGCGGCGCCGGAATTCCCGACTGCATCCGCAGCGGTGAGGCTGCCGCTGAATCCCTCTGTAAATCACCTTCCTAAGGCCTGCACCCACTCGGCATTACTCTGCATCAACGGCCGGAACGCCTCGCGCGGCACCGTCATCTCGATATGCATGTTGTCATCGGTATTGATCGTCGCGCCTGCCACCGCCGGTCCGAGTTTTCTCTCGTCACACACATACCACGCTCGCACGTCAGCTTCAGTCTTCAAATCAACTCTCGCAATTTCCGCAGCCATGCGCGGGTCCGCATACCTTTCCGACAGCCGATCCAGATTCAACGCGCGGTTGCTTCCGACCAGCAACAGGTCCTTGCCCTTGTTCAACCCACCCACACGAAACACCAGCACGTGCGGAAACACTTTGTGATACGTCGCCAGCACCGACCGCAAACTCTCCGTCGATAACTGGTAGATCTGCACCCACTGCACAAAAATTCCCTCGTCGTTCAAACGCCCGCGGCCGAGTTCGAAAAACTCCCGCGTAAACAGATTCGCCACCCCCGGCACCCACGGGTGACTCGGCTCGCTCACGATGATGTCGTAACGGTTCGGCGTCACGCGGAGAAACGCTCTCGCGTCGTCGATGATCAGAGTCGTGCGCGGATCGTCGAGCGGCCGGTTATTGATGTGTTCGAAGAACCTCGATGCATCGACTGTGCCCGGCTCGAGTTCAACACACGTCACAGATTGGATCGGCGACTGCAACATCGCGCCGACCGTGATCCCCGTTGCGTAGCCGATGATCAACCCGCTGTCGATCTTTGGCGCGATGAGTAAAGGGACCTGTCCGAGCATCACCTGCGTCGGCATGTCGTAAACACTGTCCGACGCATTCGTGCGGCCGTTGATGGCCATCGAAACGGTGTCCTGATCTTTGCGAACGGAGACGGTGGCGGTCGGGCCTTCCTGGTACATCAGCAGTTCATGGGCTTCCGGTTTGTTCCCCTCGCCAGACGAGTTGTTCGCGCCTTCACGCGTTTGCGCGAGCACTCGGACCAGACTGTCGTAAGCGCCGATCGAGAGGTCCGCGAGATTCATCGGCGGCGCGACCAGGAAGAGTACGATGGCGAGAATTGGCGTGAGTCCGATCGCGAGACTCCGTTTCAAAGCCGGATCGCGCCCCGCATCCGGTTGATACGCCACCGCTGCGACGACGAGGCAACACACCGCGGCAAGCAGCAACGTAAATCTCGTACTCGTCTTCGGAATCAACAGGAAGCCGGTGATGAACGCGCCTGCAATCGCGCCGATCGTGTTCACTGCATAACTGCGGCCAACTCGCGCGACTGCTCTCGTTTCGTCTCGACTGGCCCAGACGAGGACGAGCGGCATTACCATACCCATCAGCGACGCAGGAACGAGGATCAGCAGAGTTGCCGCGAGAATTTGCAGCGCGAGCAGTCCGGCCCACGAGGAAATTTGAAACCTCAGTCCGAGGCTGACGACCATCGCCGGAATCTCGTTGAGCACAAACAAACTCAACAGCAGGCTGATTGCGGTGAGCACCTGGACCTTTAAAAGAGTGAGACGCAGTTTTTCAGATCGATCTTTGCGAGCGATCCACCAGGCGCCGACAGCAAGGCCAATCAAGAACAGCGCCACGACGATGCTGAATGCGTAAGTGCTCGAGCCAATGATCATCGTGAGGATTCGTGTCCATGAGACCTGCGTGCTGATTGTGACAAAGCCAGACGCGACGGCCGCGAATAGCCAGAACGAGATCGGGACAGGATTGTCAGGATTCTCAAGATCAAGGGGACGCGGCTCGAATGATCTTGTCGTGCGCTGCAAAAGGACCGCGACAACGCCGACGACGACATTCAAAATTGCCGCGACGGCGATCGTCGTGCGCACGCCCAGCGCCGGCAACAACACGAAACCTGCTGCGAGTGTGCCGAGAATCGCGCCCGCGAGATTGCACGCGTAGAGTCTCGCGACCGAGTTCGAGTTTCTGCCCGACGAATGAACTAGCGCCGCGGCGAGGACTGGAAGCGTTGCACCCATGAGAGTAGTCGGCACGAGCAAGACCAAACTCGAAAGCAAGAAGCGCCACAAACTAAACGCAAAGAACCCCGGTTGGAAGTGTTGCCAGATCAGCGCGTAAACGTCGTCGATCCAACGGAACAGAAATGGAACGAGCAACGCATACACGGCAATACCGATCTCCATCAAGCCGTAGGTGCCGAGTGGTTTTTTAATCCGTGACGAGAGCCGCCCCGCCAGTGCGCTGCCGAGTGCGAGTCCGCCCATGAACGCAGCCAAAACCGTGCTGACGGCAAGTGTCGTCGCCCCAAACACGAGCCCCAGCATTCGCGCCCAGAGCACCTCATAAATCAGTCCCGTCGCACCGGAGAGCACGAAGCACAAACCAATCAGAAGAATCGTGCGAGATGAATAAACCGCAGCTCGATCGGGAGTCGCGGCGGTTTCAGTCACTACACTCATTTGTGTGCTTTTGTGCTCTTTGTGGCTAAAGATAGATCACGTGGCTGGTGCGCCAAACGTTTGCCGGTATCGATCCCGGCGACGCGGCCGTCAAAAGGATCGCGTAGTCGTGCTCAACCACGTCGCGAGCGACGACTGTATCAAGGTCAGGTTCAGCACCGTCGCGCGGTGTCACCAACGCAAGCCGCCGCAAACAGCGATACAGATGTTCCGTTCCTGAACCGAATGGTCCAACTTCCTCGTCCAGCACCAGCCTGACTTCCGCGCGCTCGTCGATGAAGTGCTTGAGCAACGACGCCGCCTGCACGACACCACGTTCGAAGCGCTCGGCCGACTCCCCGTGCCGCAGATGAGTGTCCAAAATGATCGTGATGCGCCGCTCGTCTTCAGAAGTAAACTCGCGCACGGTCAACCGGCGCGATCTCGCCGTCGCTTTCCAATCGATGTGCCGCAAATCGTCCTGCGGCTGATAGTCACGCAGCGAGAACAGATCGTGTCCCGCGCCGCGCCGCAGCGAAGGTATTCGCCCCGCGTACATCGGCAGCAGATGCAACTCGTCGCTGATTACTTCCGGCTTCGGATAGACGATGATGTCGACGTTCCTGGCTCGCAAGCGGCGGCGCCGCCGAAAGAACCCGAACGGGAAACGAGTCGACAACTCAAACCCATCGATCAGCACGTGCCCGCGCGTTGGAAACAACTGCTCGACTCGCTGTTCCGCGGCTGCGTGATGCGGCACGTAACTGAAGTAAGCGAGTAAACGTTTTCTGTAACGCCGCCGCCGTTTCGAATTCGCGGCCGTTTCACTGCTTGGCCCACGCGCTTCCACGAGGACGGAAAACGACGGCAACACACGCTTCATATTGCGCAGCGTGACGATCACCGGCGCCGCCTCCGCCGCAAAGATGTGATCCGGAAAACGTGCTGAGACGGTCAAATCGCGCAGGGAAATGCGAGCGGCGATCCAGCCCACGAAGAGTGTCGAACAAAGCAGTGAAAAGACGAGGAACAACAGGTTGTTTCCGGTATTCCACGCAGCAAAGCCGACGACGATGATGATCACCAGAAAGACGCCGCCGCCACTCGTCGGCTCAAAAGGAAAATCGAGGTTCGCGACTTCCAACCGCGCCGAACGCGCGAGTGGCGGAACGATGAAGATCGTCAGCAGCAATGCGATCAGCAACGACAAGATCGCAGCAGCTCCAGCCACGCCATTCTCATTCGCGCGACGGGCCAACACAGTGACGAGGGCGGCGGCCAGTCCGGAAAGGACGAGTAGAGTTCCGAGAACTACGCGCAACCAGGAGGTCTTTGAAGTCACACTGCTTTCCTCAAAGTCTTTTAGCCCCAAAACAGCACAAAAAGTAGTGGTGTCTTAATTTGGATTCTCTGTGCAACCTCTGTGTTCTCTGTGACTCTGTGGTCGTAGAAACTCGAGATACAACAACCACAGAGTCACAGAGAACACAGAGGT
>DASSEB010000094.1:0-21189 GCA_035696765.1 Pyrinomonadaceae bacterium
TATCCGCCCTCGAGACACGACACCAACCGTCCGTTACAACTGCTCTCCGCCCACTGCTTCACAGCTCTCGTCATCTCCACAAAGTCCTGATCCGTGAGCAGCAACTGACCCAGCGGGTCGCCGCGATGAGAATCAAACCCCGCCGAAATGATGATCAAATCAGGACTGAAATTCGCCGACATCTCGTCCAACGCGGCTTCAAATCCGCGCCTCTGTTCGGCCGCAGGTGTGGCTGCGCGCAGAGGAAGGTTCAAAGTGAAACCCAATCCGCGGCCCGTGCCTTTCTCGCCACGCGATCCGGTCCCCGGATACCACGGATATTGATGCGATGAAAAAAAGTAGACTGTCGGATCGTCGTAGAAAATCCCCTGCGTGCCGTTGCCGTGATGCACATCCCAATCGACGATGGCGACCTTCTCGATCTCCGGATACTTCTGCTGCGCATAACGTGCAGCCACCGCGACATTATTAAAGAGACAAAAACCCATCGCTCTCTCTTCGGTCGCGTGATGTCCCGGCGGACGCACTGGAACAAAAGCATTCTTCACCTCGCCCGCCATTATCAGATCAATTGCCTGGCAAGGCCCTCCCGCCGCTCGCTTCGCGGCATCGAGCGAACGCATTGAAACGACCGTATCCTGATCGAGATAGCCAGTGCCTTCACTCACCACCCGCTCGACCAGTTTGTACAGTTGAGGTGAATGCGCCGCCTGAATATCGCCGCGCGGGGCTTCTCTCGCTTCGACCTCACGCAGCCTGCCCCAGAGTTCCGCATCTCCACGCAGCGCATCCATCACAACCGTGTAGCGCGAAGGCGTTTCAGGATGACCGGGCCCGGTGTCGTGTTCTCGAAAAATGGGATGGTGAATGATTGCTGTAGTCATGTGCTTCTGTTGCTCGCTAGTTGTGCTGAATCTTAAACACAAATTACCAACTACCGGGCACAAAGACCAAAGCTCCCTGACCTGTCTCAATCCAAACTAAGCCGCCCGTACGATATTAAAACAACACGCGGCTGCCGAGATAAGCAGCGCGATCAGCTTATGTCTACGTTATCGCCGCATTTTACAGCTTTATCAACTGAGGAATAGTGTTTGCCATTGCCCAGCTTGAATATCAAGGTCAACGTGCGGGACCCAATCAGGGAGGGAAGAGATGAAGAGGTTGTTAGTCTTAATACTCGTATTGACCTTGCTCGTCGTTACGGGAACGCTCGTCTCAGCAGACGGACAAACACGTCGCCATAGATCAAAGTTTGGCCGCAAGGCGCGCACGGCCGCGATCATCGCGGGAGGAGCCGGTGTCGGGGCGTTGGTGGCAGGAAAGAAGGGCGCAGCCATGGGCGCTGGAGGCGCGGGCTTGTACGCATTCAATCGTCGCGCTGCGAAACGACATTTTAGAGGACACACACGCACAGCAGGCACGGTGCTCAGCGGAACAGCATTGGGTGCCGGCGTTGGCGCAGCAGCCGGCGGCAAACGCGCCGCAGCGGTCGGCGCAGGTGCGGGCGCAGCGGGCTCCTATCTCTACACGCGTCGCAGGGGTTACCGCAGACGTTACTAAACAATTCTTTCAGGCACCGAATCTACAAATTGATGAGTACAACGGAGGCAAAGTGATGGCATACGATGAAGAACAAGCAAGAAGAAGCCGAGTGGTAGTGGAAACACCCAATGAACGACGTGAGGTTGTGAGTTCGCAGTCCGTCCGCACGCCGGACAATAGCGGTATCTCCGCAGGCATGGTCGGCGTACTTGTTGTGGTAGCTATCGCATTGATAACGATGCTGGTCCTGTTCTGGATGAGCAATCAGCAAGCAACCGACACCGCAAACGTGGCTGCGCAGCAGCCGCCGACGGTCGTGCAGCAACCCGCACCGGTACAACAGCCTCCGGTCATCATTCAACAACCAGCACCCGCGACTCAGCCGGCGCCGATCGTCGTGACTCCACCGGCAGGGGGTTCAACTGCTCCCTCGGCCTCGACGACAACCGCCGAGAGCGTGAACATGGACTCAACCATTCAAGCCGCTATCGACAAGCGCCTGGCGGATGATCCGGAGCTCTCGACGCTTGGTATCACTGCTTCCGTACTTGACGGTAAGGTGATGCTGATTGGAACGGTGAAGACAGAAGCGTTGAAAACTCAGGTCGAGCGAGTGGTCAAACAGATCAAGGGTGTGAAAGCAGTCGATAATCAGATTACCGTCCTCGCCTAGGTGAAGTTGCCACAGGTGGACGCGGATTAACGCGATTGAGTATCAATCCGCGTCCACCTGTGGCTTAACGAAGTTTCGATCACGAGTTCGTGTTCCTCACAAGTCACTACCAAACGCCGGCCATCCTCTGATTCAAACAATTCAATCGACTCGATCGGACTCGCCTCCTGGTTTCCACTCTGCATCCATTGATCGACGTACGAACGTAATTCACTTTTTTTAGCGTCGTCGGCTTCTAACTCGTTGATGGCAAGTGACTGCGGCACGAGACCCATCTCGCCGTCGAGATAAATGTTCCAGACGAAGCCGATGTCGAGAAGCAGGTACGCAGTCTCGTCCCAAATGAAATGCCCGAGCGGCGTTGCGCCAATCACGTGCGCGATCACATGGTCCTGGTGAGTGTTTGTTTGCGCCGGTGTCCAGGTCACATCTCGAACTCCATCAAGCTCTTTGACTTCACCGCCGCGATGGCTGCGCAAACAAGTGAACCGATTCCGCCGATCACCACTGAAAGCGGCGCTCCGATTACTGCCGCCAGCGAGCCGGCCTCCAACTCGCCGAGCTGCGGACCGCCCATGAAGAACATCATGTTGATCGAAGTCATGCGGCCACGCAGATGATTCGGCGTGACGAGTTGTCGAATCGTCTGGCGCAACACGGTGCTCACAGTGTCTGCGGCGCCGGTAACGGCAAGCATCAGTAACGAGAACCAGTACACGGTCGATATTCCAAACAACGCAGTCGCCACGCCAAACACGGCCACTGACGATACTACCAACCGGCCTTGCCTGCGAAAACTTCCGAGACGCGCCATCAACAAAGCAGTCAGAACCGACCCGATTGCCGGAGCTGCGGCGAGAAAGCCATAGCCGCGAGCACCCACGTGCAATCGTTCCTGCGCAAAGATCGGCAACAGCAAAGTTGCTGACGCAAAGAACGTGGCTGCGAAATCAAGCGTCATCGTCTGGACGATAATCGGCGTGTGCCAAACAAATCTCAACCCTTCTTTCAGCGCCGCGACGCTCAACGCATCGCTGCGTTTACTCTGTAATTCCGGATTACCACTCGCGCGCATCATGATCAATGCAGCGATAACTGCCAGAAACGATATTGCGTTAATCGCATAAATCACCGCCGGCCCGCTTTCAGCCAGCAGTATGCCCGCGATCGCAGGCCCTGCGATCGTGGCCACATTGAACACCGCTATTCCAAGGCTGACCGCGTTGGGAAAATCCTCGGCCGGTACGAGTGTGGGCATGAATGCCTGCCGCGCGGGAATGTCGAATGCCGATGCCGCCGATGCGAAAGCGCTGAGGATGTAAATGGGCCAAACACTCTGGACGCCCGCAACTGTACCGGCCGTCAGTAACGCAGCGCTCGTCAGCATCACCATCTGCGTCACGATCATCAGTCGTTTTCGATCAACTGCGTCCGCGACCACACCGCCAACAAGCGAGCATAGAATGATTGGCACGCCGCGGAAGAGTCCGACGAGGCCGAGCGCAAAGGCAGATTTTGTGAGCAGGTAAACGTGCCAGTTGATCGCAACAAACTGCATTTGCGATCCGGTCACAGACACAATCTGACCCAACCAGAGGAGCCGAAAATCGCGGTGACGTAAAGCAGCAAAAGCGGAATGACTGGGAGCGCTCACGTATCGCCGTAGAGTTCGTTTAACTTGCGGAAGTGGTAGGCCATGGCTGCGTGACGTAACAGCTCAGCCATCCGATCGTGGTGCTTGCGAGCTCCGCTGATAACGAACCGCCAGAACTCGCGTCGCTCCGCATCAAGCACGCCCAGCTTGAAGGCGATCCGCAGAAAAGCGCCGACCGCTTTCAAGCCGTGATACTGGTGGGCCTCGGGCACTTCCTGCGGCGTGCGTTGCAACGAGTCGAGCGCGCGACGGTAGTACTCGCTGGGTTTGTAAATCGTGCGCATGATTCGTTGATATCCGCTGATCAATTTCTCTGCGTCCATTTTGGGAATAAAGTTGAGGGTGGCTATGGTGTTGTTTCCCGTTGCGTCGGCGCCGAGTAGCCGTCCTTCCCTTTCGAGGCGTTTCCACAGTTGCGTATCGGGAAGCGCGTTGAGCATTCCCACCATCGCGATGGGAATCGCGCTTTGACGAATAAACTCGATCTGGCGTTCGAAGATGTCTTCCGGATCGTTATCAAAGCCGACGATGAAACCGGCCATCACTTCGATTCCGCGACTCTGGATCTTCCGCACAGAGTTGAGCAGGTTACCGCGATTCTGCGTTTTCTGTGCTTCTTTGAGACTCTCTTCGACCGGGGTTTCGATGCCGAGAAAGACACGGCGGAAACCAGCCGCCTTCATCGCGTCAAGCAAGTCGTCATCGTCTGCGAGGTTGAGGCTGGCTTCTGTCAGGAGTGAAAAAGGAAAGCCATGTTTAGTTTGCCATTCAATCAACTCGGGCATCAGTTGCCGGACGTTCTTCTTGTTGCCGATAAAGTTATCGTCGACTATGAACAGTGGTCCGCGCCAGCCGAGACGCTTCAACTCATCAAATTCGGCGAGGATCTGTTGATTGCTCTTGGTACGCGGCACGCGACCGTAGATCTCGATAATGTCGCAAAACTCACATGAGAAAGGACAGCCGCGCGAGTACTGCACCGACATATTACTGTACTTTTTGAGATCGACGAGACCGAAGTCCGGTACTGGCGTCAGCGACAACGGGGGGCGCTCGGGTGCTTTGTAAGTGCGTTTCGTTTGCCCGCTCTCGAGGTCTTTAAAAAATTGCGGCAGGGTTGTTTCAGCTTCGCCCTGGAAAATGTGATCGGCGTAAGGGAGCTCCTCGATGGTGCTGGTGACGTATGGTCCACCCAGCACAATCAATTTCCCACGCTCCTTCGAACGCTTCACCACCTCATGAAGCGAATCCTTCTGCGCCAGCATCCCGGTGATGAAAACCATGTCAGCCCACTCAATCTGCGAATCATTCAGCGGCTCCACATTCAGATCGACCAGGCGCCGTTCGCAGCTACCAGGCAACAGGCTGGAAACAGTCAACAAGCCCAGCGGAGGAAACACGCAGCGCTTTCCTTCAAACGGAAGCGCGTGTCGAAAACTCCAGTACGTTTCTGGAAACTCCGGATTGACCAGTAAAACTTTCATTGCGTCCTCCTCCCAGGTTTGGGGCGCATTACCTCTGCGACGGTATCGGTATAAATGATGTCAGTATCGAATCCAAATGGGGGCTGGTAATAATTCTGTAAAAATACGGTAATCGAAGCCGCCGCGCAATGTGTTTGCGTCCTCTAAGGATCTGGTCGGGGCTTTGCGTTAAATAACTGTTTCAACGCAGAGCACGCAAAGATCAGTCAAGGACGCAAAGAAGGATGCTCAGAACTGTCTCTCAGAAAACTGTTGTGCTATAAGATTTCCGCTAAACTCGCCTGAATTCATGAAAGGTTAAGCCGCATTATGAACACACAACTTTCACGCGCACTCGCTACCATTTTGATTGTACTGTTTTCGCTGTCCCCGGCATGGGCCACCTGCGGCGGCGGCGGTGGTGGTGGGGCCGGCGGTGTTTCAGGCGGGAACAACGGTGGGCCCGCACCGGTGGTGTACAAGGTGCCATGGAACATCTGGGAAGCAAAAACCGCTCCGAACAAGGGACTGGTTTTGTACTGGTTCCCTGCGAACCAGGATGAGATCAATAAATCACCAATGCGCACCTCGCGCATTCTCACACTCTACTCGGCGCAGTGCGTCACGATGACAGTCGGTGATGCGAAACAGCCTGAGATGCAACCGATCATCGGTGATTCGGCGCTGCCTGTGGCCGTCCTGGCTAAGGCCGACGGGTCGCCTATTAAAAAGATTGAGAACACCGGCGGCAAACTCAAAATCGATCAAGTCGAAAAAGCTCTCGACGCGGAGATGAAACAGCGCGAGACCGCGCTCGACACTCAGCTCAAAGACGCTAAAGAGAAGGCGAAGGCAGGCGACAACCCCGGCGCCATCGCTCTTCTCAAGCCCGTCGCCGACGAGAAATGCCTGTTTCCGAAAAAGGCAAAAGAAGCCGCGAAGGAGTTGAAGAAACTTGGCGTCGAAGAAGTCGGCAGCATTCCGGAAGTCACGCCGATTTTTGATCAAGTTCAGGGTGCACGAGTCGAAGCCGTCATGACCCAGGGTTTGCGTGCTGAGATCGCTGAGCAATATGTCGCGGCTGAAAAGTTGTATCAGAAGGCGCATCTCATGGATCCCGCTGATCCGACTCCGCTTCGGTATCTGGGCGAGGTTTATCGACATCACACCGGTGAGTGGGACAAAGCCCGCGCCACTTTCAACACGATCCTTAACATGCCCTCGGATCCTATCGCGCGCGCTGTTGCTCTTCATGGACTCGGCAAGATGACGATTCACGATGGCGAGTTTAAGAAAGGACTTTCGTTGATGGAGCAGTCAGTGGCGGAGTATCCGCTGGCGCTCGCCTATCGCAATCTCGCCGTCTACTGGAATTCTGAAGGCGATTTAAAGCAGGGCGCTGCTTACACACAGAAGGCGCTCGCTCTCGAACCGAAAGATCCTTACAACCTCGTGTTCGCAGCCGTCTTCATGGCGGCTTCGGGACGTGGCGACGAAGCGTTGAAGATTGCACGCACAAATCGAAACCTGTTGCCCGCCTCGTACAACCTCGCTGCGATCTACGCGCAGACAGGTCACCGCCGCGAAGCGCTCGCGTTACTGCAACGGCATTTCTTCCAGTACGAGCGTTACCAGGCAGTGCGCGCCAAGGAGATGATGGAAGCGCGTGTTGACGCTGTGTTTGATTCGCTGCGCCAGGATTCAGCATTTCTCGCGCTGACCAGCGGCGCCGACGGCAGGCTCCAGATGCCGATGAAGACTATGACCGGCTCCGCGAATCAACAGTAAAAACCAGCCACGGATCTTCATGGATTTGATCTGTGAAGATCCGTGGCTGCTCCAAAGGACACGCCCATAGATCGCGTTCACAGTTATCGCATCTGGCAAGTAATCACCGCATCAGCAGTCGGCACCATGATCGAATGGTACGACTTCTACATCTTTGGCAGTCTCGCAGTAACAATCTCACCGCTCTTCTATCCGGAAGGTAACGACACACTCGCGCTCATCGCGTACTTGTCCACCTTCGCCGTCGGATTTGTAGTACGTCCTTTCGGCGCATTGTTCTTCGGGCGCATTGGCGATCTCGTCGGACGCAAGTACGCGTTTCTCGTCACATTGCTGATCATGGGCGGCGCTACTGCGGCGATCGGGTTTCTTCCCACTTACGCGACGATCGGCATCGCCGCACCCATAATCCTGCTGCTGATCCGGATACTACAAGGACTCGCGCTCGGAGGTGAGTATGGCGGCGCGGCGGTGTACGTCGCGGAGCATGTCCCGGACGAAAGGCGTGGCTTCTACACGAGCTTCATTCAAATCACAGCCACGCTCGGCCTCTTTCTCTCGTTGATGGTCATACTCGTCGTGCAAAACGCGCTCAGTCGTGAGGCTTTCAACGCGTGGGGCTGGCGTGTGCCTTTCATCATCTCGATCTTTCTCGTTGGCATTTCTCTGTACATCCGCATTCGGATGAAGGAGTCGCCGATCTTTCAGCAGATCAAGAGCACGGGAATGACTTCGGCCCAACCGCTCAAAGAGGCGTTCACGCACTGGGTCAATCTCAAACGCGTGCTGATTTCACTGTTTGGCGCGACTGCGGGGCAAGGAGTGGTCTGGTACACGGGCCAGTTCTACGCGCTGTTTTACCTGCAAACAATTTTGAAGGTAAACAGTCGATCGGCGAATTACATCGTGGCGATTGCGCTGTTGCTTGGGATGCCTTTGTTCGTCCTGTTCGGAGCGCTCTCGGATCGCATCGGACGTAAACGCATCATGATGGCGGGTTGTTTGCTCGCCGCGCTCTCTTACATTCCGATTTATCACGCGATGCAACAGGTCGCGGGTTCCGAAGTCGTAACCGCGGTTTCGCAGCGAAATGCAACCACCGGAGCGATTAGTCTGACGCCACAAGCGCGCGTCAATGGAGCGTTGCAACCGGCGAAGGAAGTATTGCCTTACACGAATTTCGGTTCTTTGATAGTCGATCCGGTTGCGTGGAAGTTGATCGTGCTCGTCTTCATCCAGGTCGTGTTTGTCACGATGGTTTATGGGCCAATTGCCGCGTACCTCGTCGAAGCTTTCCCGGCAAAGATCCGTTACACGGCGCTCTCGTTGCCGTATCACATCGGCAACGGTGTTTTTGGCGGGCTGCTGCCGCTGATCGGGCTGTCGGTGATCGCACAAACCGGAAACATTTATGCGGGCTTGTACTATCCGATCATCGTCGCGAGTTTGACGTTTGTTGTGGGTTCGCTGTTATTGAAGGAGACGAAACACACGCTCATCTGGGACGAAGTTAAGTGAACCACAGATGACAGGGATTTTATACGGATCTCAGTCTGAAATCCGTATCTATCCGTGTTCATCTGTGGTTATAAATCACCCCGTTCTTCATCACAAACACAACCTTCTGAATGTCCTCGATATTCCTCGACGGATCGCCCGAGACGGCGACAATGTCGGCCCACTTGCCGGTCGTTAACGATCCGACCTTTTTGTCCCAGCCCAACAACTTCGCCGCGTTCAGCGTGCCCGCGATGATCGCATCCATGTTGCTCATGCCGCCCCACTGGACCATCAGCACAAACTCATGCGCGTTCGATCCGTGCGGAACGACTCCCGCATCCGTTCCCAAAGCAATTGGAACCCCATTCGCCACTGCAAGCCTGATCGCATGACGAACTGCCGCCGCCGCAGACAATGCCTTCTCCGCACGCAGTCCTTTCAACACACCGCTCTTCGCCGCTCTTTCAACTCCCTCCGCTGCCGAAAGCGTCGGCACCAGGAACGTTCCACGCTCTTTCATCAACCGTGCGCCTTCTTCGTCGAGAAACGAGCCGTGCTCGATTGAAGAAACACCGGCGCGCACGGCCAACTTTATCCCTTCAGTTCCGTGAGCATGCGCCGCCACTTTGCGCTCCAACTTGTTCGCTTCGTCGACAAGGGCTTTCAACTCTTCGAACGTGTATTGCGTCGCGCCGACAGCATCGCCTTCCGATAAAACTCCGCCAGTGGCGCACGTCTTAATCACGTCGGCGCCGTATTTGATCTGATAGCGGACGGCCGCGCGGATCTGCTCGGGACCATCCGCCACGCCCTCCTCAATTCCCGGATCGAACATACCGGGGCGAAATCCATTCTCGTCGCAGTGACCACCACGAATTCCGAGCGCGTGACCCGCGCTCATCATTCGCGGCCCAGGCGTCCAGCCTTCGTCGATCGCTTTGCGTAACGCCATATCATCAAAATGCCCAGCGGCGCCGACATTACGCACGCTCGTAAATCCACCCATCAACGTCGCCCGCGCATGTTCCACGCTGATGATGGCTGCAAACGATTCGAAGTCTCTTACCAGCGCGGTGTCGCCGGCCGGATCGCCGAGCACACGTCCGATCAGGTGCGTATGCGCATCGATGAAACCGGGCATCAGGGTCGCGTCGCCGAGATCGATCACCCTCGCGTTTGCCGGAACAGTCACTGAACCCGCTGGTCCGACAGCGGTGATCATGTTGTCAGTGACCACGACGACTGCGTTAGTGATTGCGGCGGCGCCCGTCCCATCGATCAAGCGAGCTGCTTTGAGAACAACCGTCCCTTTTCCAACGGGTGGCTCGGGAGTGATGCGCGGAGGCGTTTGCGGCAGCACTGACACAAATGCCGAATGGACCAGACACACTGCGAGGGCAAGGAGTTTGAAGTTTCTCACTGTTGTTCCTTCTGATCTGAGTTGCTACTGCTTCAGCACGAAATCGGAATCGTTGTTCCAAAGGCTGCATTCACGTACGCCAGAAACCCTTGCGCGGAAGTTGTATCCAGCCGGTAGACAACATTGGTTGAGCGACACGCAGTGTCGCCGGTGATCGTGATCGAGATAATTAGTTGCTGGCCATTGACCGTTAGGAATTGCGGTCCGCCTGAATCTCCAAAACATGTCCCGCCGTTTCCGGTGGAAGCATTCTGCGATAGACGCAGGTAGCCACCGTTAAGCGAGTTGAAACTCGAAAAAGAAAACATACGTGGTATCGGGTTCAGATCCTGGAAGAACGGGACGCCGCCACCCACCACGCGGTTCTGAACTCCATAGCCGACATTCGTAAACACAGCGGTCTTCAATCCGTTTTGAGCCACCAACTGGTCCAATAGACCGCAACTGGGCAACACGGCCGGAGTAACTCCGCGAACACCTCTTTCCAGGATCAATGCACCGATGTCTCCGGAATCACTTTGGCTCGGATTGTAGTTAGGATTGGTAACGACGTGAGCAACCGGCAGCAAGGTCGTCTTGTTGCTCGTGAGATCGCCGAACGGTATCGACTGATCAAGACTGACGTAAGCGACGTAACCTTCAGGCGCGAGATCCTGTGTGAAGAAGGACGTGCAGTGGCTCGCCGTCAGGAAGACGTTTGCGGTAATCATCGTGCCCGAGCATATCGGAAAGATTTCGCCGGTTGTAGACGACTTTACGATAAATGCGCCGGTATTGCTGAAGGTGTTATTTGAGTCGACGAAGCCGTAGGTGATGGCCGTGGCCTTCGGCAGAATGAGTGACAACATCAGACTCACGATGACTGCAAAGAAACAGACTACTCGTTTCATTTCGAAATTCTCCCTTGATTGAAATTGGTGCGGGGCTGTTAGGACGGGTGGATTCTACCTTGCAGGACCCGACCGTCTCAAGGTTGCCTGACCCGAAAGCGTTGCGATAGTCTCACGTGACATGAAAATCACCCGCCGCCAGTTCAACTATGGTCTCGTCGTGGGCCTGGGATCGCTGCCGTTTTATCGCCTCCCTTTGCAAGCTCAGTTGCATGTTAACGGCAAACGTATCATGGACCACATTCTGGCGTTGGCGGAGTTCGGCAAGAATCCGCAGGGCGGAGTTAGTCGCGTTGCGTACAGCGACGCTGACAAACAAGGCCGAGAGTATGTTCTCGGTCTGATGCGCGAGGCGAAGCTCGAGGTCACGATCGACGCGGCAGGCAATCTGATTGGACGACGCGCGGGCAGCGATAACAGTCTTGCTCCGTTGCTTATGGGATCGCACGTCGATAGTGTTCCGGAAGGCGGAAATTACGACGGTGTCGTCGGTTCGCTGGGCGCGATCGAAGTTGCACAGACGCTTGCGGAGAACAATGTAACCACGCGACACCCGCTCGAAGTGGTGATTTTCCAGAACGAAGAAGGCGGACTGATCGGCAGTCGCGCTATGGACGGTGAGTTGACGGAGAAAGAGCTCGAACTCGTAAGCCGCAGTGGGAAGACAATTCGCGACGGGATCAAGTTCATCGGTGGCGATCCTTCGAGACTCTCTACGGTCCGTCGCAAGAAAGGTGACATCGCGGCTTATCTCGAGCTGCACATCGAACAAGGCGGCATACTTGCTTCCGAAAAGATCAAGATCGGAGTGGTGGAAGGGATCGTCGGGATCAACTGGTGGGACGTGACGATCGAGGGCTTTGCAAATCACGCCGGCACCACGGCGATGAACAACCGGCAGGACGCGCTTTTGGCAGGAGCAAAGTTTATCGAGGCTGTGAACCGGATCGTGACGAGTGTTCCCGGCAGGCAAGTGGGTACGGTTGGCAGAATCAATGCACTTCCGGGCGCGCCCAACGTCATACCGGGGAAAGTGGTGCTCAGTTTGGAATTGCGCGATCTCGATGCAGCGAAGATCAATATGCTGTTCGAACGAATTCAAGCGGAAGCACAAAAGATCGCGGCCGAAAGTAAAACCAAATTCGACTTCAAAGAGATCAACGTCAACATACCGGCGCCCACCGCTCCCCAAATTCGATCGTTAATCTCAGAAGCTGCCCGCGAACTCGGTCTATCGACTAAACCGATGCCCTCGGGCGCCGGCCACGATGCTCAGGACATGGCGCGCCTTGGCCCCGTCGGCATGATCTTCATCCCAAGCGTCGCCGGCATCAGCCACTCGCCCCGCGAATTCTCCCATCCCGAGGACATCGCCAACGGCGCCAACGTGCTGTTGCATACCTTGCTCAAGCTGGATCGATCGTAGAACCAAAAGCCTTCAGAGATCCTTTTTGTGCTTTTTGTGCCTCTTTGTGGCTTCACTCGTATCGCAACGCAATTATCGGATTCACTTTCGTTGCACGCCGCGCCGGAATGTAGCTCGCGAGCGCAGCAACAGCGATGAGCAGCAACGAGATTAGGGTGAACGTTGCCGGATCGGTTGCAGTGACACCAAACAGCAACGTCGCCATCAGTCGAGTCAACGCAAACGCTGCAATGAGACCAACGACGATGCCGATGATCACCAGCTTCATACCGTATCCGACTGCGAGTTTGAGCACTGCGCCCGTTTGTGCTCCGAGCGCCATGCGAATTCCGATCTCGTGTGTCCGTTGGGCCACTGAGTAACTCATCACGCCGTATATTCCAACGCCCGCAAGCACCAGCGCCACGCCCGCAAAGATCGCCAACAGCAACATACTGAACCGTTGCCGCGCGATTGACTCCGCGAGGATCTCTTCCATCGTGCGGATGTTTGATACCGGCTGGTCCTTGTCAATGTCCCAAACAGCCTTTCGCACTGTCTCCGCCATGCTGGCCGGCTCGACGTCGGTCTTCACAACCAGGTCGCGTGGCGCAAAGAACCCCGCCTGTCGATAGCTCAAGTACATCTGCGGTTTCGGATCGGCAGTGAGCTCAAACTGCCGTACGTCTTTCACTACACCAACGATCTGAGCCCAATCCTCCGGCGTCTGTACTTTCCAGGCCGCGATGCGTTTGCCAACCGGATCCTCGCCTGGCCAAAAGCGACGCGCCATCGTTTCGCTGATGACGACCGCGGTTGGCGAAGTCTCCATGTCTTGATCGGTGAGCGGTCTTCCCTTCAGCACCGGGATACTCATCGTGTCGAAGTATCCGGGACTGATGATTCGCGTAACGACGATCAATTCCTGTCCCGGCGGAGGTGCGGGCCTGCCTTCGATGTTGATTGAGGTGGAGTTTCCCTGGCGATATAAAGGAAGGTTCGTCGTGACTGCCGCTGACCGGACCCCCGCCAGCGACTGCACGCGTTGGAGCAGGTTAGTATAAAACGCCGCCCGCTGTTGGAATTTCGCGTACTTCGGTTCCGGCAGCACGATCTTCATCGTCAACAAGTTGTCTGAACGGAATCCCGGATCGACATTGCGCAGGCGTAGAAAACTGTTGATAAGTAAACCTGCTCCGATTAACAGGACGAGTGAGATCGCCACCTCAGACATCACCAGCAAACTGCGCAGGCGCTTACCACTACCGCCTGTCGCTGCATCACGTCCGCCTTCCTTCAACGTCTCTATCTGGTTGAAGCGCAGGGCCTGGATGGCAGGTGCCAAACCGAAGATCACGCCTGTCAGTACTGAGACGACGAACGTGAAAGCGAGCACTTTGAGGTCGATCGAGATCTCTCGAGCTTGAGAAATAGTTTCAGGAATAAAGGCTTTCAAGAGCACAAGTCCGCCAAAAGCGATTCCCAAACCGACAATCCCGCCCAGCGTGGACAATAAAATGCTTTCGGTCAGAAATTGTCTGATCAAGCGCCCGCGTTTCGCGCCAAGCGCGACACGTACTGCAATCTCTTTTTGTCGCACAGCAGCACGTGCGAGTAGCAAGTTGGCGACGTTCGCGCAGGCGATGAGCAGCACGAGTCCAACCGCACCCAGCAAGATCAGTAGCGCCGGCCTGATATCGCCCACGAGGTGTTCGTGTAGTGGCTGGACTACGGCGCCGAGGTCAGCGTTCTGCTGCGGATACTGTTGTTGCAGTCGCGTAGCGATCGTTGTCATCTCGCTCTGCGCCTGGGCCAGGGGCACGCCCGGTTTCAGGCGAGCGATGATTTGAAGATAGTGGCGCCCGCGGTTCGAGGCTTCCTGCTGAGTAAACGCGATTGGCACCCACGCTTCGTCATCACTCGTCGGAAACTGAAAACTGGCCGGCATGACGCCGACGACGATGTAGCTTTCGCCGTTGATAGTTAAAGCTTTTCCGACGATGCTCGGATCGCCACCAAATCTGCGTTGCCACAACCGGTAGCTCAATAGGACCACACGTTGCGCGCCCGGTTGATCTTCAGCAGCAGTGAAGACGCGTCCGATCTGCGGTTCAACTCCTAGCAACGGAAAGAGATTAGCTGAGACACGCCGTCCCTCGAGCCGTTCCGGATCGCCGGCGCCGGTTAAGTTGAAACTGATGTCGGCGATTGCCGCCATGCCCTCGAAGACCTGGCTCTGATCGCGCCAGTCAACATAGTTCGCCGCGGCGGGTGTGTCGCGTGGGTAGCCATGCCTGCTTGCGTCTTCCCACACCATTACGAGCCGTTCCGGATCTTTGTAGGGCAGCGGGCGCAAGAGCACAGTGTTCACTACACTGAAGATGGCGGTGTTGGCGCCGATTCCCAGGGCCAAAGCAATCACAGCAATGACGGTGAATGCCGGGTTCTTCCGCTGCATGCGCGCGGCATAACGCAGGTCGTGCAATAGATCAGCTAACAAGTTAAACCTCCCTGAACGTTCGAATACCGGTTCCTGGTATAACGGTTTTTCTGAACGCGGCAACTCGTTTAATAAATCGCCCTTCAGTTCGTGAATCGCTGCGCGCCTTGCTTCAAATTCTGTCGCACCACTTCGAAGAGCACGCTCGTACACATCCTCGAGGTGCTGGGCCAACTCTTCGACAATCTCGGCCTCCTGTGCCGGCGCGAGTTTGAGACCAGCCAAACGCTTTCTAACTTCGTCCTTCCACTCAGGCATGTTCGAGTCCGGTGATGCGATTGATCGCCTCGACAAATTCACGCCAGCTATCGCGTTGTGCCGCGAGCACCTTTTTCCCTGCGGCGGTCAAGCGGTAGTAACGTCGCCGTCGTTGTCCTGCTTTTTCCACCCAGCGCCCCTGAATCCAACCGCGTCTTTCGAGCCGGTAGAGCAACGGGTAAAGCGAAGCGACATTGAAACGCAGTGCGCCTTTGGAACGCTGCTCTATCAAGTTGCCAATGTCATATCCATGGCGAGGCTGATCTTCGACGAGGGAAAGAATCAACAACTCGGCACTTCCCTTCTTCAGCTCCCGATCGAGCATCTGCGAAGTCTTATATGGCATAGCGATATGTTATTGAGATGTATATCCGGCGTCAACTCAGGAATTTTCGTGCAGGTGATCCGAATTTAGCCACAAAAAAGCACAAAAGGCACAGAGTGATTACTGTGCCTTTTTGCGCTTTTTTGTGGCTGTCTAACTTATTTGCACTTGCTGTAGCCGCAGTCGCGGCAGAAGTCGCAGCCGCTTGCATGCTCCAGTTGTCCGTGGCACTCGGGGCAGATGCCGATCATGTTCGACATGATGGCGCCGGTGACGGGTTTTTGGGTGTGAAATTGTGATTGCTGCTTGCTCACTGCCCGGGCGGAGTCGGGCAGATCCTGGACGCGGCGCACGGTGATCATGATGCACTCCGCGACAGCCTGTTCAGGTGAAGTGAGCAGGCGTTCGTTGAACCACACTGCGTGCGTGCCAGTCACCTTGTTCAAACTGTAAGCGACCTCAGCGGCATCGAAACCACCACGCAGCATCTTCGACGCGAGCAAGCCCACGCCGCCGCTGATTGGACCAGTAGCAAAAACCTCCTGAATCATTTTGCCGTCGTGGTTGACGGTGACGTAGAGGTTCTGGCCGTCGAACGGAATCTGCCAGGTTGCGCCGCGCAACTCGCGCGGACGTTCGATTCGAATTGCGGTTACCGCAGGTACGGCGATCGTTTCTGTGTGTTCACGAGCCTGCGCTTCCTGACGCGCGGATGCGTCGTCAGCGGCCTTCGCCTCCGCGGCACTCACACTGTCATCAATCGGTTCCACGACTGCTTCCGGATTACACGCAATCTCACCTTTTGGCTCTTCAGCCTTCATCGACGTCAGCACCTGGTTATCACGCGAACCGTCACGATAATAACTGACCGCTTTGCAACCGAGCTGGCGGCCGAGGCGATAAAGCGCGTCGACTGACTCCACCGTGTCGTCAACCGCGCCATTGCACGTTTTCGACACACTGTTATCGACGTTGCGCTGAGCAGCCGCGAGCACATGAACGTGCTGCTCAGCGCTTATGTTCATCGCCGAGATAAAATGTGGCGGCAGCTCACGTTCGTGTTCCACGACGTAAGCTGCAGCCGCATCTATCGAATCCTGATCCAACTGGTCAACGTCAATACCAAGCGCTTGCGCCGCGAGGGTGTGCACGTAAGTTCGCGTCCCCAAGGTGTCTTTGCGCACGTAAGCCCATGAAAAATTCGGCTCGATACCGGAAGACGTCTCCGCCACCAGCGAAATGGTGCCGGTCGGCGCGATTGTCGTTACTTCGTAGTTGCGCGGCGTGAGCGGGATGTCTTTCGGAATACCAATCTGGTTGTAAAGGAAATCCGTGTAAGCCTCGCGATTCGGTTCAAACTCCGGGAACGCACCTTTCTCTGCGCCGAGACGATTACTCTCCATCCACGACTCACGACGAACAAATCCCATCACTTCGTCCATCAGATCGATGGATGCCGGCGAACCATAAGTGATGTTCAAATTGAGACAGAGATCGGCGAAACCCATGATGCCCAGGCCCACAGGTCGCGTGCGATGGACCACATCGTTGATCTCCGGCAGCGGCCAGGCACATGTATCGATCACATTGTCGAGGAAACGCGTGCAGAGGTGCGTCACTTCGCGCAAACGGTCCCAGTCGATCCGCTTTGCGGGATCATAAAACTTTGCGAGGTCGATCGAGCCGAGGTTGCATGAGTTCGAAAAGTGGAGAAACTGCTCGCCGCATGGATTGCACGAGTAGATCGGCCCCATCGACTTCATCATGTGATTGTGCCGGTTCACTTCATCGATGAAGGCGATGCCCGGCTCAGCATACTTGTGTGCGCTGGCGATGATCCGGTTCCAAACATCCGGAGCGAAGATCATTCCCGGTCGTGGCGGTTCTTCCATCGTGCAGGCGGAAAGATCAGCGGCCAGAAACGCCTGCCGGTCACAGAAGCTCACAGTGGATCCATCTTTCCGGCGATACACAACGTAGTCGCCATCGCGAACGGGATCGTAAATCGACTCCGTCCATGGCTCGCCGTTAAACTCCAACTGAAACCACTCGTTGTTATCGACGGCTTTCAAAAACTTGTCAGTAACGTTGACTGAGATATTGAAGTTAGTGAGCGAGTGCTGATCGTTCTTAGCGTGAATAAACCGAAGCACGTCAGGGTGCGTGACGCGCATCATGCCCATGTTTGCACCGCGTCGTACGCCGCCCTGCTTCACAACGTCAGTCACTTGATTGACGATGTTCATGAACGATACTGGACCAGATGCAACGCCCATGGCTGAGCTCACCGACGCTCCATGCGGCCGCAGAAACTCATAAGTCATTCCCGTTCCGCCACCGGTTTGGTGAATGGTTGCAGCAGCTTTGGCGTGGTCCATGATTCCCTGAAGCGAGTCTGGAACTTCCAAAACAAAGCAAGCTGCAAGTTGTCCATTCGCTTTACCGGCATTGACCAGGCACGGAGTGTTCGGAACAAACTCGCGAGCGAGCATCACCTCGCTCATCGCCGCAAAAAACTTGTCGCGCTTCTCCCCCGTTTCAGCAGCCGAAACATGTCCGACTACGCGGCGCACGATATCGGCCCACTCTTCAAGCGGACGCCCTTTCAAATCCTTCAGCGAATACCGCTTGCTAACAACTTTTCTGGCATTGATCCCAAGCTGCTGCGATTTTCGACGCGGGGAAACCACGGGAGACCCGGACGGGGTGTTTCCAACTTTTTTGCCGATAGTGGCGCTCATTGATCTTCTGCCTTTCGCGTTTTCAAAAACGGGGGTGCCAAGCGTATTTCTACGCAGCGCTTAATTTAGACTGTGTCTTGGGTGCTGCGGTTGGTTCTAATTATACAAAAAGCAGCGGGCGGGAATATACGCCTTTAAGGGCGAGGTGTCAATATATATTGTGGTCATCCTGGTTTTAGGTGCTATAGAGTGTACTAGGCCGCGGATTTACACCGATTTGGGGCCGATTTATTTTGACCCGGTCCCCGTGTTCGATAACAACAGCTCGTAATTGCCGATATCGCGATTGTGGCTGTCGAGCGCGGCAAATGTGTCTGACGTTTCTTCGAGCATCTGCTTGGTCATCGCGATCGAGTCGCTTAGCTGCTCGAAATCCAACGAGGAGACACGTTCCGGAGTCGGTAACGTGACGACCTGATCGTTCACCAGCCCGAAGAAGTTTTCAATCGATTGCAGTTGACCTTCGACTAACTTCACCGAACGTTCGATGTCATTGAAGGCAGCAACGCGGCGTTTCAGTATCTCAACATTCGCCTGCTGAATACGTCTTTCACGATCATCCTTCGCGGCCTGGACCGATCGCTCCGCCTGGACCAACTGGTTCTGCACGGCCTGGCGGTTGATCGATCGCAAGTGGTGTTTACGACGGCGATACACATCGAGCAGATCGACAAAGTCTTCCCAACGTTGATCGAGACTCTGAATGTTGTGAGGAATCTGTTTGGTGCCGGTAAACTTTTTGTAGTTCGAATAGATCTGGTTCTTCATCCAGCGCAAGTATTCGACAGCTTCACGCTCGCGCGGGTCAAACAACTTAATCTGAGCTTCACGTTGTTGCTCGCGCAACTTCAACAGACGCTGCTTCTCACGACGATCAACCAGCCGGCGATAAATTGTACTGGCAGGCACAGTCGCGAGGTAAAGTGTCTCTGTCGCTAAAGCAGCAACAAGCGGCGTGACGTCCTGCACATAAGCAGCAGCAACTGCAAAGCCGGCCATGCCCCAAAAATTTATGGGTTCCTTGAAGGCTTCTTTCAGATACTTCAGGTCAATCTTGGGTAATTCCATAGGAACAACTACGGCAACGGATTACACGAATTAAATTTATTTAGCTGGTGCGGCCACCGCCGGTGCCGTTTTGACCGCCGGTTGTGGTTTCACCTTCAGCAGGTAGCGCTTGCGGCGTCGGGGCGTTGGCGCCCGTGCCTAGCAAACCCATATCGCGCTTGTAAGCGAGCAGCTTATCCTGCAATTGCATGTCCATCGCTTCACGTTCAATGTCCTGCATCTGCGTATCGACTGAAGCAGCGCCCAACTGCATCTTGGCTTCGGCTGCCGCCGCGCGCCGGTCGATCTTGTCGCGCATCTCGTTGAACGTCGACGCATCGTCGCCGAGTTGAAACGATTCCATCGTCTGCGCAAGCTGTTCCTGAAGTTTGGCCTGCTTCGACTGGTTTATCAACTGCATCGCTTCGGCAGTGCGGCGCTGCATCTGAAGCACATAATTATCGCGCGCTTTAAGTGCCTGCTTCGATGCCAGGTTCGCGTGCTCCAGTTGCTGCGAAGTCTTTTGCAAATCGAGCTGCGCCTGTTGCAATTGCCCGATATATGCAGTCGCGATATCGTCGCGACCCATCTTCACCGAAGCGCGAATTTTGGAGTCCAGCTCGACTACTTGTGTGTCCAGTCGCTCTTTGTTTTTGGCGAGAAGTTTCTCAGTGGCCATCACCTGCGCCACGGAATTGTTCAACTCCGGTACGCGGTCACGCATGTCACGGATAGTCTGCTGAAGAATGAGTTCCGGGTCTTCAGTCTTCTCGATTATCCCTCCGAAGAGGGCGCGCACTGAGCGCTTCATTCTTGTCCAGAGTCCCATTCCCTCTCATCCTCCGACAGCCAAATATAAAATCCCAAAACGATAATGCCGGCTTCCATTTATCGCCCATTTCGCCCAGCTACGACCGTTCTGATGTACGTCATGTACGTTCCGGTGGTTTCAATTCAGGCGAAAACTGCCTTCGGAGTATAACAGCACTATTAAAAGCCTTCCAGAAAGCCGCATCACCTGGCAGAAGAACGTCCGATATCACGCCGGAACTGCATGCCCGGCCAACGAATTTTTTCGAGCGACTCGTAACAACGCCCCAGCGCCGTCGACAGATCCGCGGCCCCCGCTGTAACACCCAGAACTCTGCCACCGGTTGCCGTAAATCTTCCGTGTGCGTCAAGCGAAGTACCAGCATGAAAGACCTGGACAGAATCTTGATCAACTTCGTCGAGGCCCTCGATAACCGCACCCGATTCGTACTTTCCGGGATAACCTTTGTTAGCGGCAACCACACACGCGGAAGAACCTTCCATCCAGTCCACACGCAAGCTGCCAAGTGTCTCGTTGTAAATGGAATCGAACACTGAAAGCAAATCCGTCTTTAAACGGACCAGGATCGCCTGTGTCTCAGGATCCCCGAAACGGACGTTGTATTCGAGCAGCTTTGGTCCATCTTCAGTCAGCATCAAACCCAAAAACAGAATTCCTTTGAAAGCAAATCCCTCGGCACGGGCTCCTGCCAGCGTGGGCTCCACGACCTCACGTACAACTCTCTGTTCAAGGCTCCTTTCCAACACGGAGGCACCGGTGATCGTCCCCATTCCACCGGTGTTTGGACCAGTGTCGTTCTCGCCAATACGCTTATGATCGCGTGCCGCGGGCATCAGGGCGTAGTCACGGCCGTCAGCAAAAAGCAACAGTGAAGCTTCGGTCCCGACTAAACATTCCTCGATCACCACGCTCGCGGCTGCGTCCTTGCCTGCGACGTGATGAACCATAAGATCTTCAATCGCCTTTTCCGCCTCCGATCGGTTCTCCGCCACGACGACGCCCTTGCCCGCCGCTAAACCATCTGCCTTTATGACCACCGGAGCTTCAGCAGAACCGAATTCGCCGCTTCGGAGATACTCGAGCGCGTGGGCAGGCGATTCCGCCACGCGATAAGCGGCCGTGGGAATGTGGTGGCGTGCCATGAAGTC
>DASSEB010000095.1:0-8282 GCA_035696765.1 Pyrinomonadaceae bacterium
AAACTGCCCATAGAGCATTCGCGAAATCAAGAGCCTTGGTCCAACCTGAAAATAGATGTGATTCTCATCCATTCCCAAACTGATCTCTTCGTCGAAGCCTGCGGTTAGCTTGGTCAACTCAGCCAAAGTCTTCCTCGGGATCAGCGTATCGATACTCTCGTTCGAGCCGTTTCGAACAATGTCTTTCTTTTCCACAAAGGCGAGGCGATGACCATCAGTAGTAACCATCCTTGCCCCCGAACCGTCCAAAATAAACTTAGCACCCGAGAGCGTGTAACGTGATTCTTCCTGGGTGATAGCAAAGATGGTGCGGTCGATAAATGTTTTAATTACGCCCGCAGCGAGCTTTGTTGGCGCTGACTTGAACGATGGAACTTCCGGAAACGCGTCTCGAGCAACACCCACCATCTTGAATCGCGCGCGGTCGCATTTCACCGTTACCCACTCATTGTCTTCCTTCTTGAAACTAACCGGCGCATCGGGAAGCAATCGCGCTATTTCGAACAGCTTCCGCGCCTGGACGCACATCGATCCCGGCGTCGTGATCTCTTCGGCATCCATGTCACAACGAATCGTCACGTCGAGATCTGTGCCCGTGATTCTGATCGTGCTTTCGCCAACTGACTCGATGAGAATGTTCGAAAGCACCGGTATCGTATTTTTCTTTTCAACGACACCTTGAACGAAGCCAAGCTCTTTTTGGAGGTTCTGTTTACTTACAACGAATTGCATTGCCATTCACTCCTTCAACATCCACAACGGCCGTCGCGATTCTTCTACTCCAAGATTAAATCCTATTTATTTAAATCTAGTAGCAGTAGTAGGTGCCTGTGGATCTGTGAATAATTACTTAAACCTAATCAGTCAAACATTTAGAACGCTAAACGCCCTGTGGAAACCTGTTGGAATTTCCATCTCAGGCTGCGGAAAAAATCAGAAGACGTGAACATTAGCATATTTCCACAAAACGTTCTCGGTGGATTGTGAAAAACTCGTATGGTCAAAGCTATTTTTGTAATGACTCGGAGAGTTCGCTGATGAGTCTTTGCAGAGTTTCATCGGTCGCGACGAGGGTTTCAATTTTTTCCACTGAATGAATCACGGTGGTGTGATGTTTACCGCCGAACGCGCGACCAATCTCCGGATAGCTATGTTTAGTTAAGTTCTTGCAGAGATACATTGCAACCTGTCGCGGATGTGAGATGTGCCGGGCATTGTTTTTGGAAACCAACTCTTCGCTCGTCAGTTTATAAGTTTGCGCCACTAACTTCTGAATCTGCTGAATAGTGACAAGACCTGATTCCTCTTCCTTCGCGAGATTTCTGAGAGAGTCCTGGGCCAGTGTCTTTGAGATCGGCTCACCGCGAAGCGAAGCGATCGCGATCAAACGGACCAGCGATCCTTCCAACTCGCGGATATTGCTCTTTACTCTTCCCGCGATGAGCATTGCCACGTCATCCGGAATCGACACACCAATCATGTCGCCCTTTCTCTTGAGAATCGCAATCTTCGTTTCAAGATCCGGTGGCTCGATGTCAGCAATTAAGCCCCATTCGAAACGAGAGTGCAGACGCTCTTCGAGTGTAGGTATTTCTCTTGGAGGACAATCGGAACTGATCACGATCTGCTTCTGTTGATCGTAGAGCGCATTGAAGGTGTGGAAGAATTCTTCCTGAGTGCGTTCCTTGCCGGCCATGAACTGCACGTCGTCAATTAACAACACGTCCACCGATCGATACTTCTCGCGAAAGCTCTGCGTCTTGTCGTAGCGAATCGCGTTGATGAGATCGTTCATGAATCTCTCAGACGATATGTAACAGAGTTTGAGGTGCCGGTTGCGGGCTTGGATAGCGTGGCCACAGGCGTGCATCAAGTGAGTCTTGCCCAGTCCCACACCGCCATACAAATAAAGAGGGTTGTATGTCCGGCCTGGCGCCTCGGCGACCGCGAGTGATGCCGCATGCGCAAACTGATTGCACGTGCCCACCACGAAACTCTCGTAGGTGTATTTAGAACTCAACGGCGGCTCTGATTGCGCCGAAGCGGGAGGGGCACTGACAGGCATCAGATCAGTGGGCGGAGGAGTCGTCTTGAAGTTTAAGTCAGCAGGAATCAGCGGATCGGATTGAGTGAGCGTGATTTGCTCAGGCACCCAGTCGGAAACTTTACCCACCACCCACCCGACGGAGTATCCAGACAAACGGAGTTCGTTCAGAGACTCGGCCAAGACCTGACCGTAGTTAGTGACAACCCAATCCTTGACGTCCTGGTTCGGCGCGCGAAGATGAATGACGTGTTGAGAACTGTCGAGTCGCTCGAACTGAATCGGGCTAAACCACGTGTCCAGGGTTTGTTGATTTAGTCGGCCTTTAAGTGAGTGAAGTATCCTGCCCCAAACATTCGTCTCAACAGAGGTGTTCATTGAAAACCCGTCGGGAAAGGCATTCAATTTGACTAAAGCCTCGTAGTAGAACCGTACGCTGATGGCTTTCGGTTTACTGTCGGAACTCTAACCTAATCCTGTCCCGCTATTCCTTACCAAAGCAGACCAAAAACGATGGATCAAGGTTTTCCACAACGATTTCCACAGCAAGTGGAAAAACCTCGACGTGTTAAAGTGTTGCTTTAAAGTCTTTTTGAATCAACTGTTTACAAGGCGGTGACTGTCAAAGCGAGCGGAGACTAACATAGAACTTTCGGATCGATCAAGGTATGTCACTCAATAAAACACCACCCTATGATCGCCTCTCAAAATACCTCGGGAGCCGAATGCTTCAGGTACACCACATTGTTGAACGCACGATTGTGCTTTCCGAATCAACGCTGTTTGCACTCGCAAATGTTTTTCCTTGATCTGCCATCGTCCGCGTTCAATCCACGGCTCCGTTTCTTGACATAAAAAGAGGCCGCGATTAGTCTTAGCGTTTTCGTTTATAAGGAGAATTCATTTCTATGTCCAAGCGGACCTTCCAACCAAACAACAGACGACGCGCAAAGACCCATGGCTTTCGCGCGCGAATGGCGAGCAAGAACGGTCGCTTGGTGTTGAAGAGACGCCGCGCCAAGGGAAGAAAGCGCCTGACTCCGGCTCATTACTGAAATGGCTACTTCTCTGCTGCATGCGGAAGCATTTGCGGGATACTGCACAATTCCAGCACGTCTACCGGAACGGCAAGCGGTATGAAGGCGTATTCATAACCGCGTTCGTTATTGAAAACCAGGAACTGAACCACCGGCTGGGAGTGACTGCTTCAAAGAAGGCGCTAGGCAAGGCGGTGCAGCGGAATCGAGCGAAGCGATTACTTCGCGAGACGTTCCGATCGAATGAATCATTGTTGCGCGAGCTCGGTCGAAACTACGATTGGGTCCTGAATGCGAAGGCGGCGGTCTTGAGGGAAAAAGTAAACGCGCCGTCCGAGGAGTTGAAGGGAATAATTGAAAAGGTTGGAAGGTTGGAAACGCGCGATCCCGTTAAGTAAGCGATTGTGAAAAGCGTTCTGATCTCATTACTCAAAGTTTATAAGTTGGCGATTTCACCGCTTCTACCCCCTTCGTGCAGATTCATTCCCACATGCTCGGAATACGCTGTTGACGCGATCTCTCGCTACGGAGCTTTGCGCGGAAGCGGCATGGCGCTACGTCGATTGCTCCGGTGTCACCCATTCAATCCGGGTGGATACGATCCGGTTAAATAGTTCGTTATTAGCGGAGGTTGATTAACTAACCTCTTTCACGATGCAACAAAAACGACTTCTACTCGCGTTAATACTCTCCTCAGCAATTCTGTTTTTGTGGAGTTATTTCTATCCGGCCCCTCCTCCGCCAAAACAAAATGCGGCTGCAACACCTTCGCCAAGTGCGACAGCGTCGCAAACGGCATCTTCAACTACGCCGGCAGCAACACCGGCTCCTGTTCCAACTCCGAATGTGAATGCCGCGCCCCAGCGAACAGTGACCATAAGAACTCCGCTGTATGACGCGAAGTTCGACACGTTGGGTGCCGAGCCAACCAGTTGGATAATCAAGAAAAACAAAAACAGCGAGGCTGAAATATTTTCTGTTGCCGGCCATAAGCGAGACAGAATTCCTCTTGAACTCATTTCGCCTGAAGGATTGAAGCGACAGCCGCGCCTGGTTCCGTTGCAATTGCAGACCGGCGATAGCGCTTTCGATGCAGTGCTCAGTTCTTCAACTTACAGAGTCGAGGGAGTGGACTCCGCGAGTGGAGACGTCGACATCAACCTTGCGCCAGGTGAGAAGAAGGAAATCACGTTTGTGCTCGAGGACAGCAATCGAGTGCAGGTGAGAAAAAGAATTGTCTTCGATGCCGAACGTTACGAGACGGATCTGTCCCTGCTTTTGAAGCGTGGCGACGAAGCGATTCCGCAGGTAAAAGTCTCGATCGGTCCGAGTATCGGCGACCAGGGCGTCAGTCACCACACGTTTTATTCAGTTGCGCCCGAGGGGGTGGCTTACGTCGGCGACAAACTCCAGCGTCATCTCGCCGCCGGAATTAACGGCAACAGCAGTAGCCCGGATCATCTTACTTTGAATGGTCCAATGGATTGGGCGGGAGTTGGGGACACCTATTTTGCGATGGTGGCGGTCCCTACCAGGAGAACAGAGGGGCTGGAATACAAGACGGCCTCTTACGAGCATAAGCCCAATGGCGGCGCTGCGGAAAAGAGATATTTGATCACCGCGTTAGTGCCTATCCCCTCAGACGGTTCACCAACAATCATCTATTCGGGTCCAAAAGATCATTATCTGCTCACCAAAGGCAGCAAGGATATTAGCGCGCTGGTCCAACGTCCGATCGATCTCGAGGGGTTGATCGATTACGGTTTTCTAGGTTGGCTCTCGCGACCATTGGCAGTGCCCATCCTCCAGGCAATCACGTATCTAAACAAATTAACAGGTAGCTATGGTGTCGCGATCATTCTCTTCACCATCGTGATCTACTCACTGTTCTTTCCGTTGAAGTGGCGCTCGTCAAAAGCCATGAAGAAGGCGCAGAAGCTCGCGCCGAAAATGAAGGAATTGCAAGAGAAGATCAAGGGGATGAAACAGAACGACCCGCGGCTGAAGGAATTGCAGATGGACCAGCTACGGCTCATGAAGGAGGGCAATCCGCTCGGTGGTTGCTTGCCATTGCTTATTCAGATGCCGTTTCTGTTTGCGCTTTATCGGGCCATCACGATATCACTTGATTTCCGGCAAGCGAGTTTTCTTTGGATCCCCGATCTTTCAGCAGCCGAGCCTCACCTGATACACGTGTTGCCGATCCTGATGACGGCGACTATGGTCGTGCTGCAACTGGTGACACCCGCTCCGTCCGCGGATCCTCTCCAGCGAAAGATGATGGCCGTCGGCATGCCGCTCTTCATGCTTTATATCTTGTGGAGTGCGCCGTCGGGCTTAGTTTTATACTGGCTTGTTGGTAACATCGTCGGGTTCTCGCAACAGTTCCTGATCAATCATTGGACCAAGCCGGAGGACGAAGAAGAACTTCCGGCGCCACCCGTCAAAGGGCCATCAGGACCAAAGAAGAAGCGTGGACGCGACGGCATCGAGTTAGTGAAGGATTAAGTTGATGCCAGAGATCTCTCAACAAGCAGCCGAGTTTCTCGAGAACGTCTTTGAAATGACGGGTCTGCAACTGCGCGTTGGAGTGAAGCAGGGCATCGCCGGCGAAGTTCTGGATATCGAAGGCAAAGACGCGGAGCTGCTGCAGGCGCAAACGGGCGAGTTGCTCGAAGCGTTGCAGCACTTGATCAATCAGGTTTTCGGACGAAGTCTGACCGGAGGCGCGCGACTTGTCTGTGACGTGCACGGGTTCCGCGCGATCCGAGAGGCCGAGCTGCAAGCAATGGCGAACTTTGCTGCGAATCGAGTGCGACAAACCGGAACGGCTTTTACGTTTGAGCCGATGAGCGCAAACGAGCGAAGAATTATTCACCTGACCCTGGCAGACAGTCCGGATCTTTTCACCGAGTCGATCGGTGAAGGCGCCGAGCGTAAGTTGAGAATTGGTCCAAAGAGTTCTGCCCGCAAAGATTCGTAGTCCCCTCCAAATCAAACTTTTTCGGTAACTCACGATGAGTACGATCGTCGCACTATCCACACCGAGAGGGCGCGGAGCTCTCGCCGTGATTCGCATGAGCGGTGCGAATGCGATCGCGATTGCGAAGCAGCTCAGCGGGCTGGATGAACTTGGACCACGCCATGCGACGCTCACGCACTTACGACGTGCGAAGAGTGATGATGTCCTGGACCACGTGCTTGTGACGTGCTTTCCCGCGCCTCACTCGCTTACGGGTGAAGACGTCGTCGAGATCAGTTGTCACGGTTCGCCTGCCGTAGTGCGAAGCATCATCGATGCGACACTCGAGTTGGGCGCCGTGCTCGCCGGTCCTGGTGAGTTCATACTCCGCGCGCTGGCGAATGGAAAAATAAACCTGGCCCAGGCGGAAGCTATTCGTGATCTGATTGCCGCGCAGACTGAAGCGGCCGTGCGACAAGCCTCTCGCCAGTTGAATGGCGAACTGTCGAACGCGCTTGGTCCATTGAAAGAGAAGCTCCTCGAAGTGATCGTTTTGTTGGAGTCTGCGCTGGAATTTGTTGAAGAAGACATTCCGGCGCCGCGTGCTAACGAAATCGACGACGATCTGGCGGCAGTTGCTGCGGGAGTTAAAAAACTCAGCGAAAGCTACAGTGCCGGACGGTTACTTCAGGAGGGTATTCGCGTCGCGATAACGGGCCGTCCAAATGTCGGTAAGTCCAGTCTCTTCAATAGTTTAATGGAACGAGAGCGAGCCATCGTTACTGATATTCCCGGTACAACCCGAGACACTCTTTCGGAAGCAATCGACCTTGAAGGTATTCCGGTGATTCTCACGGACACCGCCGGTCTGCGTGAGACAACTGACGGAATCGAGACATTGGGTATCGAGCGAACTCGCCGCGCGATCGGAGATTCGGATCTCGTGCTGGTCGTGCTCGACGGCTCAGCCGAACTTGGACCATCCGATCGAGATCTGCTCCGTCAGACTGCAAACGCGCGCCGCTTGGTGGTAATGAACAAGAGCGATCTCCCGAGTTTCGACGCGTCGTCTTGTTGTGCTGAAGACCTTCGAGCTATTAATGTATCAGCGCGAACAGGTGAAGGCCTTGCGACTCTTCGTAATGCGATCCTGGCGAGCCTGGACGGTAACGGACTGGAAGAGGGCAGTCTGCTGATTACAAATGCCCGGCACCACGATTTGCTGTGCAGCACGCAGCGAGAGCTCGAAGCCGCAAGAATAGCTCTGCTTGCGCGACACAGCGAAGAGCTGGTGCTGGTGCCGTTGCATAATGCTTTGAGGTTGCTGGGCCAGATCACTGGAGAAACAACGACTGAAGATATTCTGTCGCAGATATTCGCGACGTTTTGTATCGGGAAGTAGTCATGTCGTTTGATGAAGTCTTCAACGTAGTCGTAATCGGCGCGGGGCACGCGGGCTGTGAAGCCGCGTCGGCCGCGGCCCGACTCGGTGCGGAAACCGGACTGATCACCCTCAATCTGGATCTCGTGGGTCAGATGTCGTGTAACCCCGCGATCGGTGGGATCGCAAAAGGTCATCTGGTGCGAGAAATCGACGCCCTCGGCGGAATCATGGGTCGCGTGATTGACCGCACGGGAATTCAGTTTCGGTTGCTGAATCGTTCGCGCGGGCCGGCCGTCCAATCCCCACGAGCGCAAGCGGATCGCATGAGGTATCGCAGCGAGATGCGGCGCACACTCGAAGCGACCAGCAATCTTCATCTGCGGCAAGGCAAAGTCGTCGACTTCGTCCTCGATCACGGAAGATTGGCTGGCGTGGTGTTGGAAGACGGACGACGCTTCGGTGCCGAAGCGGTGGTTGTGGCAACAGGCACGTTCCTAAACGGCCTGATCCACACCGGCCGCCGCACTTATTCGGGCGGCCGTGCAGGCGAGCCGGCAGCTATCGAACTCTCTGAGGCTCTCAAACGACTCGGGTTTCCTGTAGGGCGGCTGAAGACCGGAACCCCGCCGCGCCTTGATGGTAGAACAATCGACTGGAGCGCGTTCGAACCACAGCCGGGCGACAAAACACCCGTGCCGTTCTCGTTTTCGACTGATAGCCTCGAACAGGAACAGATCAACTGCTACATCGGTTACACGACCCCGCAGGTCCATGACGCAATTCGCGAAAACCTCGCGGAATCACCACTTTATTCCGGGAAGATCAAGGGCGTTGGTCCGCGTTACTGCCCGTCTA
>DASSEB010000096.1:0-9292 GCA_035696765.1 Pyrinomonadaceae bacterium
CCACCTTCAGAGCATTTATGTAATTGCGGGTTGGGCCATATTTGAATGTGCGCGCACCGGAAGCGTTCGTCGCCACGGTGCCGCCGATGAAGCAGCCGCGTTCCGTTGGATCGGGCGGATAAAGCAAACCCTCGTGGTCCACCGCGCGTTGCAAGTCAGATAAGATCACGCCTGCTTCAGCCACCGCACGCCCACCGCCGGTTTCGTGAACGATGCTTTTGATGTGGTTCAGCTTGTCAGTCGCTAAAACAATGCCGCCAAACGCGACACGTCCGCCGACAGTGCCTGTGCCCGCGCCCGAAACTGTCACCGGCACTCGATCTCGATCGGCTTGCGCAATGATCTCGGCGACTTCATCGATGCTCTCGGGAAATACAACACTACCGGCATGTCCATCACGCATGAAACTCGCGTCAGATAAGTATGACTGGATCTCGTCAGGGTCGGACTTTATTTGCATACAGGATTACATCACCTGCAATTCGCGCTCGCGGAGTACCTTGATCCGGTCGCGCAACTCCGCCGCCCTCTCAAACTCGAACCGCTTCGCCGCGCCGCGCATCTCCAGCTCCAATCTCTCGATCGTCGCCTCAATATTGGCCGGCGAGTAGTCTTCAATCTCCTCCATCTCGGTCGGCACTTTGAAATAGTCTGCCTCCGACGCCGTAATCAACGTCGCCTCGATCGGCTTCACGATCGTCTGCGGAGTGATCCCGTTCTCACGATTGAAGACTTCCTGAATCGCCCGCCTCCGTTGCGTCTCGTCAATCGCCCGCTTCATCGAATCCGTAACCCGATCCGCATACAGGATCGCCTTGCCGCGGGAATTGCGCGCCGCGCGTCCGATAGTCTGAATCAGCGACTGCTCCGAACGCAGAAACCCTTCTTTATCCGCGTCGAGAATCGCCACGAGGGAGACTTCGGGCAGATCGAGTCCTTCACGCAACAAGTTGATCCCGACAAGAACGTCAAACTCGCCACGCCGCAAGTCGCGCAGGATCTTGATTCGCTCGAGAGTCTCGATATCCGAGTGCAGATACCGAACACGAACCGCAACTTCCGTAAAATACTCCGTCAGATCCTCAGCCATGCGCTTTGTCAACGTCGTCACCAGCACACGTTCGTGAAGCTCAGCACGCTGCCGGCACTCCTCCAGCAGATGATCGATCTGGCCTTTCACGGGATGCACTTCAACTTCCGGATCCATCAATCCGGTCGGCCGGATGATCTGCTCGACTACTTCACCGCTCGCCTTCGTCAGTTCATACGGCCCGGGCGTCGCCGACACGTAAATCGTCTGTCCGATGCGCGACTCAAACTCGTGAAAGTTAAGCGGACGGTTGTCGAGCGCCGACGGCAAACGAAATCCATATTCCACGAGCGTCCGCTTGCGCGATTGATCGCCTTCGAACATGCCGCGCACCTGCGGGATCGACTGGTGCGACTCGTCGATGATGATCAGCGTGTCGCGCGGCAGGTAATCCAGGAGCGTCGGCGGCGGCTCACCCGGTTTCTTCCCCGTGAGGTGCCGCGAATAGTTTTCAATGCCGCGGCAGAAACCCATCTCCTTGATCATCTCGAGATCAAACATCGTGCGCTGGTGCAGCCGCTGTGCTTCAACCAGCTTGCCTTCCGCGATCAGCTTCGGCTCCCACCACTCGAGCTCTTCGCGAATCGTCTTAATTGCCCGTTTGATCGTCGGCCGCGACATCACGTAGTGCGTCTTCGGATAAATCGGCACGCGTGACGTGTGCTTCTCGATCACTTCGCCGAGCAATGGATCGATCGTCGAGATGGAGTCGATCTCGTCGCCCCACAACTCGATGCGATAAGCCTGGTCCTGATAACTCGGATAGATCTCGACGACGTCGCCGCGCACGCGAAACGTGCCGCGTTGGAAGTTGATGTCTGACCGCTCGTATTGCAATTCGACGAGGCGCTGCAAGAGAACGTCGCGCGACATGCGGCCGCCGGGTTCGACAAAGAACAGCAGGCCGTAGTACGCATCCGGATCGCCGAGGCCGTAAATGCACGACACACTCGCGACGACGATCACGTCGCGGCGCTCGAACAACGCGCGCGTCGCAGACATCCGCAGCCGATCGATCTCTTCATTAACGATGGCTTCTTTCTCGATGTAGACGTCGGCGGCGGGAACGTACGCCTCGGGTTGATAGTAGTCGTAGTACGAGACGAAGTACTCGACCGCGTTCTCCGGGAAGAGCGAGCGAAACTCCTGAAAGAGCTGGGCTGCGAGTGTTTTGTTGTGCGCGAGCACGAGGGTCGAACGCTGCGTGCGTTGAATCACGCTCGCGATCGTGAACGTCTTGCCGCTGCCGGTAATGCCGAGCAGCACCTGGTCTTTGGCGCCATCGTTGAGACCGCGCACGAGCGCATCGATCGCGGCCGGCTGATCACCCTTTGGCTGGTATTCCGAATGAAGTTTGAACAAGGATTTACACCGAATTAAAAAACGGATTTACCTGTACATCTTGGTAAAGATTGTAAATCCTGTCAAAAAGCGGCCAGGGATTCAGCAGCGGCGGAACGTAATTCGGGGGCGAGGGATTCATTAGCGGCGAGGCGTCGCAGTGTGGCAACGACCTCGGGTTCACCACTCGAAGCGAGCAGGCGAATCACGGCAAGACTCAGATCGATACTCGGATGTTTCTCAATCACGGTCCTGAGTGGCTCGACGACTCCCGCTTTGGCGACGAGGAACAACAACGAAAAGGCGCCATAGCAGCTTTCGTGATTCTCCGCCATCAGGTCGTCGATGGCTTCATAAAGCAAACCGGAATCTGCGAGCGCGCTGCCGATGCGGCGGCGCTCCTCCGGCGAGCCGTCGCGCAAAGCGTTGTTCACGAACATCGCCGCCTGGTCGGGATCAAGCTCGTAAAGATCGCGGACAGCTTTCTCTCTCACTGCCGCAGACGGGTCGTCCAATAATTCTGCTGTTTGTTCGAAGGGAGTGCGTGTGAGGCGGAGTTGGCCGGGCGCGGGTCGCTCGTGACGGCGCTGCGCCAACTCTGCGGCCGCGCGTCGCAGAGTGGCGATGTCGTTGCTCCATCGCTCATCGTCGCTGCGTCGCAAAATCAAGGAAATCCTTTTTTGTGCTTTTCGTGCCTTTTTGTGGCTGAATACTTTTGAGGCCAAGGTTTGCTTCATGGCAGAACGCCAAAGCCGTTGTTTCCTGCCTGATCGATCTCAGGCACGGCGTCAAACACTTCGCCGTTTCCCGATGCGTGTGCGGCGAGTGAAAGCGGTGCACTCGGAACAAACTCAGGCTCGCTGTCAGTTACGACTTCCGCCTCCTTCGGAGCCGCAGCACGCAGCAGTTGAAACTTCTTCAGCACCAGCCGGCTCACCGAAAAACCAACACTGCTGTCTAACACGCAGAGCTGCTCGGCGACAACGCGTTGCGACACTCTTCCGAGCGCGGCTTCCAATTCACGGCCAACTGTTGCGACATCGCCCGCGATGATCATCTCGAAATCCTGACCGCCGCTGATTCGACGTCGCGAGTGGTTCTGCAACAGCACTCCGGCCTCTTTGTGAATTCGTCCGGTCGCAACGATCACGAGATGCGACGCCTCAGTGTCGATCTCCAGATCGATGGTCGAACGCGCAAACGCCGGAGTTAAATCTCCATCACGTGTCGCGATCAAAAACGATTCGCCGCAGATGTTCGCCATCAATTGCCCGTAACCGTTTCCATCGGCTGGTCCAACGGCAATCTCGCGTTCCGGCACTCCCATCTCGCGTAGCAGAAAATGAATCCGGCTCACGAGCCACGATCCGTCTTCCAACAGCGACGAGGCCAACTGCGTCGGCGCAAACACTTCCTCGACGTTCTCATCGGCGACCGGCGCGCCACACTCGCTACACGTCGCATCGCTGACGGTCACAACCGCGAGGGCATGCGGATTCGGCAGGCGAAACAGCGCGTGGCCAGTCTTGCGACAACTGATCTGCACTTCGCGCTCGACCAGTCCGGCGTCTTCGAGCGGTAAGATCGGCACGTGCTCAGATTCCGTGTGCCCGGTGAGAAGTTTCGCCGCGTAACCTTCCTCATTCGCATTTCGCGCCGTCCTCAGGAAAACTCGCGCACTTTCGTCTTCGAGTTTCGACGCCGCGAGGATGCGCTTGGTCATCGTCTCCTTGCGCAGGCTGGTGTAGAGCGAGTCAGCGTCCTGTCTTTCGACAAACGTTCTAAACCCCTGCGGCATCGACGGCGTGCTCGTCTCCCAATCAGGAAAGGAGATCGAGAGCTGCTGCTCGTGCGAGATCAGGAGACTGCGTACGTGATTGCAAAACGCGTCGAGTTTTCTGAAAGGTTCGGGCGTGCGCGCTTCGTAGACGATTCCCGCGCGCAGAAACGAGTCGTCTTCGAAGACGAGGAACAGGATGTAATCCGGAAAGCAAAACAGATCGCCACGCACAAAGGGTTCTTCCAGCGTCGAGTCGTTGGAAGAAGCGAGGGTAGATTCCATGTCTTTGACGTGGTCAACGGCAAGCAGAACGTCTTCAAAGCAACGAAGACGATGCGAACGGATGACCGGGACCAGCTCGCGCTCTTGCAGCTCCTGGAGTAGTTTGATCCTGCCGTTGCCGTCGACTGCATGATTCAGAGCTTTGCTTTCGAGAAATAGCATCGGGGTTTACCTCAGATTAGCGGTTGACAGTAATCGTTACGGTTTCACCACCCGTCGTAGTTGCCGGGTAACGGCGTTGCCTCGCGATGCGCAGCGCCAGCGCCTCAAAGTTGTCCATTCCGGGTTTGTGATTGGCGACTGATGCTTTCAACACGCGCCCGTTCTCGATCTGCATGACGACTCTGATCGGCTGCGCGGATTGATCGTCTGCTTTCGGCGCTTCAACTTCGGGAGTTTTCTCTTCCGGCTTCGGTCGTTTCTCTTCCTTGCGTTCTATTGCCGGCCGGTTTGGTCTTACAACTGACGCGATCGGCGCTTGACGAGTTGCTACTTCAGGCTGTGCGGCGACAGGCGCAGCCTGAGTGACAGCTTGCGGCGCCGTTGGCGGATCGTTTTTGAATCCGCCAGTCACTGCAATCACGGTCGATAACCCGATGACGATCACGACTGCGGCTGCAACAAACAGGATCGAACGTTTCTGGACCAGCGACGCCGGCGCAGGCGGGAGCGCTAAGAGTTCTGATCGTCTGCCTGGGAGAGGCTGACGTGCGGGAGGTGCAGCTTCTGAACTTGCCGTGCTCTCGATCTGAAGCGCGCTTTCGTCCCAACACCCAAAGAGTTCAGACACGGCGCGTTGCAAAGAAGGCTCGATCGACCGGCGGGGGCTCTGTATCAGCGGATTGAAATTGAACGACGCCTCGGGCTGGGCCAACGCGACGCAGATCGCCTGCAGCCCTTTCAAATCATTCATGCGCGCGTCGATCAACTCGCCATTCTGAAAGAAGAACGTGGCGGGGCCTTTCGGGTATTCAATCAACAGCCGGCCTGACTTGCGCTGGAGCCGGAGGATACCGACCAGATCGGACAGGGGATAATTGCTCAGGTGTCCGGTCAAAACTACAAAACGACTATTCTGCATTCCTACTCCTTACCATGCTCCACAGTCGGAGAATCCGTGGAGAGGTTCTTACGGGCAACCTCGAACCAGGCGACACGAAAAGTTGAACTGCGGGAAAGTCTGGGCCAGCTTCTTCGCCAGGTTGTGATCGAGTGTCTCGAGAATCCTGTACTCCTCCATCAGTTGCGCCGTCATGCCCAATTCCTGATAAGCGAGGCTGAGACCGAAATGGGCCTTCGACATTTTGGGATCCAACGCTACGGCCTTCTTGAAGGCATCCGCTGCATCCCGGAAACGTCCCAGGCGGAAGTTTGAATATCCGAGGCCGTAATGCGTCTCAGCTACATCGGGGTTGAGTTTGATTGCCTCCTTGAACTCCTTTACAGCTTCGCGGTCCTTCTGCAACTTGAGATAGGCGTGGCCGAGATTCAAGTGAACTTCGGCTGAGCCCGGTTCCAACTTGAGCGATTGCAGGTACGCGTCGATTGCTCCAGAGGCGTCGCCGGCCTCAAACCGGTTTCGGCCTAGTAGGTATAAGTCGTTAGCTGTTTTCTGATTATCGGAAAATTCCGGGGCTGGTTTTGCCACTGATTCAACGGATTTGACGGATTCGTTTCGTTTACGCGCCGCATACGCCGACTCAACACCTTCCGGCTCGGAGGGCTTTAATAAAGGCGGTGGTTCGGCTGCGAGCTGTACCGAAGCGGTTGGACTCGACGGACGCGAATCAATCTCCAGAACTTCCTGGTTCCGGAACTCAAACGCGGCAGGCTGCGGCACTACCGGCGCGGTCGACGTCCTGGGCTGGCGATCGTTCTTCGGCTGACCGATGATCTTCGCGATGCTGTCGTCGAAATAATAGGTGAACGTTCGGTAAGTGACTTCGACAGGCTCACGCTTCAACTCGCCGTTCTCAAACACGACCAGACTCGTGACCATCTTCGTCCAGTTACCAAACTTGTCGAATTCATAACTGTAGGCCTCGCGAGTGAGGATGGAGCCACGGTCGTCCCGCACGGTCATCTCGGTGATGTTTCCGCGCTCGTCGTACTTATATTCTTCTTTGCCTACGAGTGAGTCTCCGGCGGGATAGGAGGTGTTTTCAATCCGATTTCCTTTGACTCCGTAGGTTGTGACTTCGACTAGCTGGGGTGGTCCTTCGACGGCACGGCCGTCTTTTAGCTCGATTTTTGCGGTTTCGGTCTTCACTCGACGCACTGAGCCGACGAGGCCGTCCTGCTCTTTCGTGCTGTCGAGTACTGTTATTGCGGGTCGTGTAGAGACGGTTGTGAGTTGCGCCCGAACCGGCGCGCACAGCGTCCAAAGAACAATCAATAACAGAAAAGCCGGCAGAATCCGCACGGTACTACCATTCATTCTCGACTCCTCCAATTTCAAATAGCGTCGGGGGAAAGGACTCGGGCGCAGCCCACTATGTTGTGCAAACTGTGGCGGAGAATACAATAACTGTGCTTAAAAAGCTACAGAATTACATTAGCTTAATAGGATTTACGTATTGAGAGGATTAAGGATTGCCAGAATGCCGATTGCCGATTGCCAATACTTTCAATCGGCAACCGGCAATGGGAAATCGAAAGGGCTCTTATTGTTCGTCGCTGAACTTGTAGCCAATGCCCCAGACGGTCAACACCATCTGCGGGTTTTCGGGGTTTTCTTCAATCTTGGCTCGCAGGCGATTGATGTGTGAGTCGATGGTTCTGTCGTAGCCTTCGTAGGAATAGTCCCAGATCTTTTCCAGCAGGTATTTGCGCGGGAACACTCGGCCCGGATTTGACGCAAACAGCCGAAGCAGATCGAACTCTTTGGGCGTCAGTTCAACCTGCCGGTCTCCAATGGTCACTTCACGTTTCGCTGAGTCGATCCGCAGCCGGCCGCGCACGATCGGGGCTTCGTCACGGAGTCCCTCCGTGCTTGGACCATTGCGTGTACGGCGCAGTACAGACTTGATGCGTGCTTCGAGTTCGCGCAGGCTGAAAGGCTTGGTGATGTAGTCATCGGCACCCATCTCGAGGCCGAGCACCTTGTCGACCACGTCGTCCTTGGCGGTCAGCATGAGAATGGGTAAGTAGCCGACCTTCTCCCGCAGTTCTTTGCAGACCGCCAGGCCGTCCATCTTGGGCAGCATAAGGTCAAGCACGACTGCATCCGGAGGATCATCGAGGGCTGCTTTTACACCGTTTAGACCATCCTCAACAGTTTTGACGTTATAACCCGCGCGCGAGAAATACTCGCTGATCGCAGTTGAGATATTCTCGTCGTCTTCCACGACCAACAGCGATACCTTACGTTCGCCAGAGTCGGGAACGCCGAAGTTTTCTTTACCGGTTTTTTGTCTGTCAGTAGCTGTAGCCATGGGAAATTCGTCGTCGATATGCAACTTGGAAGGAGGCTCAGAGGGCAAAGCACCACGGGGTAACGGCGCAACTCGGTTCGGGGGGATAGTACAGGAGAATCGGTTCGGTGTTCAAGCCCAAAGTGGTATGCTCTCCCAATCCCATAATAATAAAAGGACGACACCGATGACACCCGAAGAACGAAACAATCTCATCGCCACGTATGCTGCCGGTTACGATGAAGTCATGAAAGCGCTCAACGGCTTCCCTGCCGAGAGCCTCGGCGCGCACCCGATTCCAGGCAAATGGAGCGCACGCGAGATAGTGCATCACCTGGGCGATAGTGAAACCCAGTCGGCATGGAGACTGCGAAAACTTCTTGTCGAAGACAATACTGTCATTCAGGGTTACGACCAGGACCAGTTTGCGATCAAGCTGCGCTACAACGAGCGCGACATGGCCCCTGCGCTCGAGGCCTTTCGACTCGCGCGTGAGACGTCGATGCAAGTCGTTAAGTTAATGACCGAAGATGATTGGAAACGCGCGGGCACACACACCGAGAGTGGTCCGTACACGACCGAAGACTGGTTAGTAATTTACGCGAAGCACGCGCACAACCACGCAGCCCAGATTCAACGACTCAAAGAGGCGCTGGATGGAAAGTGAGCCACCGATGAAAGTGGATCAAATCCGTTTTCATCCGTGTCATCCGTGGTTCAAACTTAAATCACCTATGTTTCTTGACAAAGTTTTTTAGCGCGAGTATCACTGTCCAAACCATGAGTGCCGCCACCGTTCTGCAAACATCGCTTTCTGATCTGAAACTCGTTCGCCGCGGTAAAGTCCGTGACGTTTATGCCGTCGACGACGACAGTCTGCTGATCGTCGCCACCGATCGCATCTCAGCTTTCGACTGCATACTGCCCACGCCGATCGAACGCAAAGGCGAAGTGTTGACTGCGCTCTCGAAGTTCTGGTTCGAGAAGCTGCAACACGTAGTCGCTAATCATTTGATCGAAAGCGACGTCGAGGCGATGCCGTCTGCAGTGAAACGTCATGCGGAGACGCTTGCCGGTCGCGCGATGCTGGTCCGTCGCGCTGAAGTGTTTCCAGTCGAGTGCGTGGTCCGTGGTTATCTCGTCGGCTCCGGCTGGAAAGATTACCGGCGCACTGGCTCAGTGTGTGGTCACAAACTTCCGGAAGGTCTGCCCGAGTCAGCGAAGTTGCCGGAACCGCTCTTCACTCCTTCGACGAAGGCTGAAGTGGGCCATGACGAGAACATCACCGAAGATCAAGTACGCGAGCTCATTGGTGAAGAGAAGACTGCGTTACTGCGCGATACGTCGCTACGTCTTTTCTCAGAAGCTCACGACTATGCGCGGCAG
>DASSEB010000097.1:0-10676 GCA_035696765.1 Pyrinomonadaceae bacterium
TCGCTTCCACGAAAGCGTTCACTGCGCAGATGATCGCGCTCTATCTCTTTGGTCTGTACCTGGGTCAGATTCGCGGCACGCTCACCGCTGAACAGAGCCGCGCGCACGCACAAGAGCTGGCCGAGTTGCCGGTAAAGATGGAGCACGTGCTGAGCGATACCGAAGGTATTGAAGAACTGGCGAAAGAATTCTTCCGCGCCACAGATTTTCTTTATCTGGGACGCGGAATCAATTTTCCGATCGCTCTCGAAGGCGCCTTGAAACTAAAAGAACTCTCGTACGTGCACGCCGAAGGCTATCCGGCGGGCGAGATGAAGCATGGACCAAACGCGCTGATCGACGAACGTTTGCCGGTGCTCTTCATCAACACTCGAGAAGAAGGCAATCGCGCTTCAGAGCTGCGGTACGAAAAGACGCATTCGAATATCGTCGAAGTTAAGGCGCGTGAGGGTATCGTGATCTCCGTACTGACTGAAGGTGATTCGATCTCTTCCGTCGTTTCGGATCACGTGATTGAAATTCCGGCGGCGAGCGATCTCCTTTCGCCGATTCTCTCGATCATCCCGCTGCAACTACTCGCTTACCACATCGCGGTTCGACGCGGTTGCGACGTGGACCAGCCACGCAACCTCGCGAAGTCAGTGACCGTAGAGTAAATCATTAACCACGGATAACACGGATGAAAAACACGGATGAAGACAAATAGCCGTAATTGACGCGCCCCTCGGGGGCAAACGGCTGCGGCACTACATCCCCCAAGAAGTGCCGGGCTACGTCGCCGTTTTGCCCCCCGCCTCCTCTAACGCGCAATCGGCAGCCGAAAAGGGCCGCGAGCTTTCGTGCTGCAACAGTTTCTTCTTTCTGTCCAATCCCCAACGATAACCACCAAGGCTCTTGTCTTCACGCACGACGCGATGACATGGGATCACGAGCGCCACTGGATTCGTTGCACACGCGCGCCCGACCGCGCGGACCGCTCCCGGTTTGCCCAAAGCCTTCGCAACGTCTCCGTACGACACTGTCTCGCCGTAAGGTATCGCGCGCAGCTTCTCCCACACCTGGCGTTGAAACGCCGTCGATCGGATGTCCAACGGAAGATCAAGACGTGGATCGTTGTTATCGAGATGGTTCAGGATCTGCTGTACCGGTTCGCGCAAAACGGAATCATCACGTTTGATCTGCGCGTGGGGAAACTCTTCGCGCAAGTCGTTTTCGACCTCCGCGTCTGAGTCGCCCATCCTCACGGCGCACACGCCACGTTCAGTGACAGCAACCAGCAAACGTCCCATCGGTGAAGCGACGATCGTGTAACTGATATTCACGCCGCGCCCACCACGACTGTAAGTCGCCGGCGTCATTCCGAGTTCTTCCGAGGCGTGTTCGTAAAGACGGCTGCTCGAGTTGAAACCTGACTCGTACAACGCGCTCGTCACCGAATCGCCTTTGCGCACGAGCGTTTTGAAGTTGCCAAACCGCCGCGCGGCGAGATATTGCCGCGGACTGATGCCCATCACTCGCTTGAACGTGCGTTGCAAGTGAAAGACGCTGACGCCCGTGTGCGATGCGAGTTCCGCGAGCTTCAGTGTTTCGCTGTCACTCGTGTTGAGAAACCGGCACACACGCTGCACCAGCTCGATCTGCGGATCTAGCACGCGAGCGCGTTGCGGTTGGCAACGCAAACACGCGCGAAAACCTGCCTGTTCAGCGGCCTCCGCCAGATCGAAAAACTTAACGCGCTCGCGATGCGCGCGGCGCGAGGGACACGAGGGACGGCAGTAAACTCCGGTCGAGCTGACTGCGAAAACGAATTGCCCGTCATAGCTCGCGTCCTTTGCCACGACGGCTTGCCATAGCTGATCGTTATTCATGCGGGAATTGTAGTTGTCACGAATATCTGAATCTACCCGATTCTTGCGGTCAAACTTTAACCGCGGATTACGCGGATTAAAAACGCGGATTTTGCTCCGTCTAATCCGTGTGGTTAAATGCACTCACGCGTGGACTCGGAATTCCTGTCACAACTAAACGAACAACAACGAGAAGCTGTGCTCGCGACCGAAGGTCCGTTGCTGATCCTCGCGGGCGCAGGCTCCGGCAAGACGCGCGTCATCGCGCATCGCATCGCTTACCTGATCGCCGAAAAGAAGGTCCCGAGTTGGAACATCCTCGCGGTGACTTTCACGAACAAAGCCGCCGACGAGATGCGGCAGCGTGTACAACGACTGCTCCGCACACAGGAACGCGCCAGCTTGCCGCTTGTCTCGACGTTTCACAGTCTCTGCGTGCGCATCCTGCGCCAGGATGTCGAGAAGCTGAACGACAAGTACACGCGCAGGTTCACGATCTACGATCAGGACGACTCGATTCGCGTTATCAAGCAGTCGATCAAGGAGCTTGGTTACGACGAGAAATACCTCGGCCCGCGTGCGACGCAATCCGCCATCAGCTCCGCAAAGAACCGTGGTGAAGATCCGACCGCTTTCGCCGCGCATGCGGAGTACGTCGACGAGCGCCGCGCAGCGATGGGCACGGTTTACAAGATGTACGAAGATCGGCTGCACGCGAACAACGCGCTCGACTTCGACGACTTGCTGATCAAAACCGTGCGACTCCTGCGGGACATTCCGGAAGTCAGGGAAAAGTACAACAACAAGTTTCGCTACATTCTCGTCGACGAATACCAGGACACGAACTCGCTACAGTTCGAACTCATCAGGCTAATTACTCAGAAGAGCAAGAACATCTGCGTCGTCGGCGACGAGGATCAGTCGATCTACAAGTGGCGCGGCGCCGACATCAGCAACATCCTCAATTTCGAAAAGCATTTTTCCAACACGAAAACCATTCGCCTGGAGCAGAACTATCGCTCGACACAGACAATTCTCGACGTCGCCGGCGCGGTGGTAAAGAACAATCTCGAGCGCAAAGGGAAGACGTTGTGGACTTCAAATCCACGCGGCGGCCGCGTGGGTTATTACCAGGCGTTCGATGCGGAGGCGGAAGCGCGGTGGGTGGCCGCCAAGATTGTCGAGCACCGGCGCGAAGAGTTCGACATACGCGCCGCCGTGTTGTATCGAACCAACTCGCAATCGCGCGTTTTTGAGGAAGCGATGCGCCGGGCAGGCTTGCAATACAACATCATCGGCGGCTTTTCGTTTTACGAGCGAATGGAAGTGCGCGACATCATCGCGTATCTCAAGCTCGCGCTCAATCCAAACGACTCGATCGCGCTGCAACGAGTCATCAACAGTCCGCCTCGCGGCATCGGCAAACAAACGATCGACGAGATCGAACGCCGCGCGCGGGATTACGAACTCTCGCTCTGGGAAACGATTGCCGTGGTCGTCGAGCAGCCCGAGAACCTCGGCTCGCGCGCGATCAGCGCGCTCAAGAGTTTCCGCCGGATCGTCAATCACCTCACGAGCCTGGCGGAGTCTGAAAACGAATCTACGTCACCGGTGTCGGATGTCGTGCGCGCGGCGATCATCGAAACGGGATACGAAAACGCGCTCCGTTCCGAACGAACGGACGAAGCCGAAGGCCGCCTCGAGAACTTGCAGGAACTAGTTAATGCTGCCGTCGACTACGACGAACAAGGAATCGAAGGACTGCGAGAATTCATCGACCACTCCGCGCTCGTTTCTGATCAGGACGATTACAAACGAGATGCGCCAGTCACGCTAATGACGGCGCACTCAGCGAAAGGTTTGGAGTTTCCACTCGTCTTCATCGTCGGTCTCGAAGATGGCTTGTTTCCGCATTCACGTTCAGCAACGGACCGCGCGGAACTCGAAGAGGAACGCCGGCTTGCCTACGTTGCGATGACCCGCGCGGAACGTCACCTGTACGTCACCCACGCGATGAAGCGCCGCGTGTATGGCGAAGAGCTCGCTTCCGAACCTTCGCAGTTCTTGAATGAGATGCCGATCGATTTGTTGGAGGATCTCAGTCTTGGCAAGTCGTGGCTGTCGTTTGCGCGCGGCTCGTCTCAGATCGACTATGAGCACGGCGAGTACAAGAAAGAACGGAAGAAATACGAAGGCAAAACTTACGACAGCGTCGATTCGATCGCGGACTTCTTCAAACAGCGCAATCGACAGATGGGCCAGACATCCGGGAGTCTGCCGAATATCTCGAAATCGTCGCCAACTCCAGCATCGAATGATTTCACACCAGGCTCGTATGTGAAGCATTCGAAGTATGGGCGAGGACTTGTCTTGCGACGCGAGGGCGCCGGGGAATCCGCAAAACTGACGGTGAGTTTCCCGGGTTACGGGCAGAAGAAATTAGTCGAGAAGTACGCCGGTCTGGAAAAAGCGTAACCACGGATAACACGGACCAGATCCGGATCTGATCCGTGAAATCCGTGGTTCAAATTAACTCGCGGTTAACTCGGCGACGATTTCATTTGCGCCGAAAATCTTCTTCAGCACTTCCAACATCCCACGCGAATCCACGGAGATCGCGCGATTCACCGACGGGTCGTACATGAAGTCTCCCACCAGCGATTGAATGTTGCCGTCGAAGATCAGTCCAACGAGCTCCCCGTTCTGATTGATCGTCGGCGAACCTGAGTTTCCGCCGATGATGTCGTTCGTCGACACGAAGTTGAATGGCGTACTCAGATTCAACGCGCTCTTCTTTTCCAACCAACGAGGCGGCAGGTTGTATGGAAACTGCCGCTTGAACGACTCCGAGCGATCATAAAGACCGCCGAGTGTCGTGAACGGCGGGACCTTCTTGCCGTTCTCCATGTAGCCTTCGACCGCGCCGTACGAAAGTCGGAGGGTGAAAGTCGCATCGGGATAGAGTTTCGTTCCTTCAGTCTCGAACAGCGCACGCGCAATCTTCGCGTAGTTCGTGCGCTCGACGCCCGTCACTTCGCTTTCGTAACGCTTCCGAACTTCACGTGCCTTGGGGTCGATCAGCCGCGCGACTTCAATGATCGGATCATTGGATGCGTCGATCGCAGCCTTGCCGCCCTTCGCCAACTCTTTGCGGAATTCCGGATCCGCGAGCTTCGTTCCCGAAATCAGTTCACTAGCGCGTGCCTCAGGAGTCTTGCCGGCGAGCACTTGTTTGACGAGTGGATTGTCGGCGCCCAAAAGCTCGACCATGAAACCGAGCGAATCCGTCAGTTTCAACTTTTCAAAGTCTTCGTGTATCGGAGCCGGCGAATACAGTGAGAGCTCGAGTGAAGCGCGGCGCGCGTCCGTGTACTCGGGCAATCGCTCCGCATTTGGTTTTTCATTCTCTGTCGCAAGCCGGACGAGGGTGCGCGCGTAGTTGAACAGCGTGCTGTTAAAGCCGCCCAGTTGCTCGAAGACGCGACGCTCGCGAATGTAAGTCGGATAAGCCTTGTGCGCGTTTGCGATCGCATCCCACGCATCGCCGTACATCTTCTGTCGTTCCGGGTTCGCGGCGATTGCTTTGCGCAGCGCCTGCTCTTCTTTCTGTTTCCGCGCCATCAACGAAGGGTCTTTGAGACCTTTGATTTGTCCGCGATAGACCTTCAAAGCGTTCTGCACGCCGTTCAGTTCGTTCTGCGCCTGGCGCGTTTGCTCCTCGCCAAGCGACATGTATTTCTTGAGCACTTCTTCACGACGTTCGAGCAGACGAATAATGAGCGGGATGCTCGTGTCACGCAGTTGTTCGAGGTGAGCGACTGTGTCGAGACGAGATGTCGAACCCGGATTGCCGGTCACAAAAACGAGGCTGCCTTCCTTCGCTCCGGTAGTGGACCACTTGAAGTAGTTCTCCGGATGCACCGGCTGATCGTTCTCGTAGACACGCACGAGGGCCATGTCGATGTTGTAACGCGGGAAGTTGAAGTTATCGGGATCGCCGCCGAAGAATGCGGCCTGGAATTCAGGCACAAACACGAGACGGACGTCCGTATATTTCTTGTAGCGATACAGATTGTATTGGCCGCCCTGGTAAAGCGGGATGACATCAGACCGCAGACCCGTAGCTTTCAACGACTCTGCTTCAATCGCGGTGATCTCGGCACGTCGTGCTGCAAACGCTTCGGCATCAGTCGCGCCGGCCTTCACGGCGCTGTTCACGCGCGACGTGACGTCCTCGATGCTCATCAGCACGTTCAATTCGAGACTCGGAGCTTTGATCTCTTCGGCGCGAGTCTTCGCCAGGAAGCCTTCTTTCGCCAGATCTTTTTCCGGCGTGCTTACTTCGCCAACGATGTCTTCGACGATGTGATAGTTGGTCAGGACGAGGCCGTTTGGAGAGACAAACGAACCGGAGCCGCCGTTGTTGAATCTGACGGAGGCGAGCCGGACTTTATTCAGCCATTCATCAGTAACTTCAAAGCCGTATTTCTTCTTGATCTCAGCACGCGGGACGTTGTTGAACGGCCACATGCCTTCATCGGCGAGCGCGGTAATATGCAGTGTTTGTAAACCAAAGAGCGCCAGCAGGAGCGCAGAAAACAGTCTTCTAAATTTCATTTCCATCCTCGATAGTCAGGGTTTTAGAGTCACAGATGCCCAGCTTACACTGGTATAAGCGAATCTGTGAAACAGTGTGATGCGCAGACTACTCTTCGCGCTCGCCCCGGTCGCGGAGCCGGATGTATTCATCGAGGGTGAGGTCGGCGAAGCCGCGCTCTTTCATCCGCCGAATGTAGCTGGCGTTGACGCCATGGTCCTTCAGCCGCACCAACTGTTCGACGGCGAGATCGTTGTAGCCGAGGTCTTTCATTTCTCGGATGAAGCCGGCGCTGACGCCGTGGTCCTTCATTCGACGGAGATCGTCGAGCGGCAAGCGGGTGTAGCCCAGCTCTTTTAGCTCACTCACAAATGACGTGCTGACGCCGTGATCTCGGAGGGTGACCCACTCGTCGAGGTTTGAGCGGTTGTAACCGGCGGCGATGAATTCGTTGATGTAGCTGGCGGTGACGCCGTGGTCTCGGGTCCTGATGAGTTCGTCGGGATTGAGATTGGTGTAGCCGAGTCCGGCCATTTCGCGGATGAAGTTCAAACTCACGCCGTGATCTTTCATGCGAACGACAAGATCCGTGGTTTTTACTGAATAGCCCATGGACTTGAGGCCCTGGAGATATTCGAGTTTCACGCCGTGATTACCCATTCTCACGAGTTGTTCGACGGTGGCGGTATCGTAGCCCTGCGCTTTGAGTTCGTTGATGAAGGCGAAGCCGGTGTCGGTCATCGCGAGCGATAGAAGCTGATCGTCAGTTGGCCGGCCAAAGCCTTGGCGGGCGAGTTCGGAGGCAAACGAACTGCTGGGACTGAACGTGAAATGGCCCGAGCCGTTTCCTTCTTTAAACCAGCCCTCGAAGTTGAACGTGCCGGCGTCGCGTTTGAGTTGGAAGCGGACGTTCGTGCCGGACGACATCACCTGCTCGCGTGTGAGCCCGGTCAGTTGGTCGAGAGCGATTCCAAAACCCGTGTTGTTGTAGCTGAAACCGGTGTCGCGCTCACGGCGATAACGCATCGTGAGCTGGAGTTTGCCGTCGTTCCTTGTGGACTCAATGAGCCACTGGTTGAAGGTAGTCTCCTGCGGACTTGAGTAGCTGACTTGCGGAGCCGGGTAAAAAGCCCAAAGCAGTGTCAGGATTGCGAGCATTGTGATAACGCGAATTTTCATGGCAGGCCTCCAGTGAAGTAAACACCACCCCTGAATGTTTTGTGACAAGGGCATCTTAGCCACAAAAAGGCACAAAATGCACAAAATGATTGATGGCTGGTCAAGTCTCTTGCGGAACCTCAGTGCTCAACTCAATCGGGTTATGTGCCTTATGTGCCTTTTTGTGGCTAAAATCCACTTATGAGGATTAATTCCTTTTCGCGGATGCTGCTAGCCGAGTGGCGGCGGCTCAAGCTACCGGTATCCGGCGAAACAATCGTCGTGGCCGTTTCCGGAGGCGCCGATTCCACAGCCCTGCTACTCGCCCTGGAAGAGCTTAAAACCATCAACAAAATCACCCTCGACATTTGTGTCGCCCATCTCGATCACCGGCTACGGAAGTCGAGCGCGAAGGACGCCAAATGGGTGGCTGATCTCGCGACGAAGCTCGGTTATCGCAGTGTGATCGGACGCAGCACAGTCGCAGAAACCGCCCGCGCCACGAGCGACAATCTCGAGCAGGCAGCACGAGAAGCCCGTTACGCATTCCTTGAAAGAACAGCGAAAAAAGTCTCAGCCAACTACGTCCTCGCCGCGCACACGATGGATGACCAGGCCGAGACAATTCTGCTGCGTTTAATGCGCGGCAGCGCCGGTGCCGGTCTCGGCGGCATGGAAGCCGTACGTCCGTTGTCGAAAAAGAGCTCAATCAAACTGGTGCGCCCGCTGTTGTGGGCACGACGTGCCGACACGGAGGACTACTGCCGGCTTCGTAAAACCGAGTTCCTGTCTGACGAGATGAACGAGGATCAAACCTTTGCTCGCGTTAAGGTGCGCAAGCAACTCCTGCCGCTGATGGAGTCGTTCAACAAAAAGGTCGTCGAAGCGCTCTCTCGCACGGCTACGCTGCTACGCGAAGACGGAGCCGTGCTTTTCAGCGACTCGGGCAGCCTTTTGCAGCGCGCCTCGCTCGAAGCTGAAACCGAAACGCCTGCCTTGGACGTAAAGGTTCTTTCCGATGCGCCTCCGGCGTTGCGTCGCAGGGCTTTGCGGCAGTGGCTCTCGGAAGCGAGGGGCAGCACGCGAAGACTGGAAATGGTTCACCTCTCGTCGGTTGAGAAGCTCCTGGAAGGCAACGCAGGAGGGCGGGTGGTCGAGTTACCCAGCGGCGGGCGGGTGAGGCGCCGGAGAAATCGGCTCGAGTTTGAGTCTGAAAACGATTGAAAAACCAGTGGGCAGTCTTTATAGTCAAATTCTGGAAAATGCCGCGCCTGGGGTAGCGGCTTTTTTGACCGGTAAGGGAACCTTAGTTGCCAGCGTGCATCAAAGCTAGGTTGTTTAGTTAATTGATTTGACGGGCGCGCATGGCGTAGGCCGTCGAACGTGGACAGCGACAAATGACGCCCTGATAAGTTATTATCGGGGGTCGGAGGCGTTAATGAATTTGAGTTCTACAGCAAGACAGATTGTATTTTGGCTCCTGATCATCGCGGGAGCACTTTTACTGTATAAGCTAGTCAACCCGCGTGGCAGCAGTTATCAGAATATCGATTTGACCAAGCTGGATCAGATGATCCAGGGCAACCAGCTAAAACAGCTTACTGTCAAAACAACTGAGACTGTAGCAATCGATAACAACGATAAAGAATATCGCGTAGCGTTGTCGAACGACCCGGCGAAGAACGATTTGCTTAAATCGGCGCGCGAGCTTGTGAACGGTAAACCGCGCGTGCAGAAGGTCGAAGAAGAATCCGGCAGCAGTTACATCTGGCCCATGCTCATCACGTGGGCGCCGCTCCTGTTCATCATCGCTATTTGGATTTTCATGCTGCGGCAGATGCAGTCCGGCGGCAATAAGGCTTTGTCGTTTGGAAAATCGCGGGCGAAGCTGCTCAACAACCAGCAGAAGCGCGTGACGTTCAAGGACGTTGCCGGTGTTGAAGAAGCGAAGGAAGAGCTGCAGGAGATCATTGAGTTCCTCAAGGAACCGCAGAAGTTTCAGAAACTCGGCGGACGTATTCCGAAGGGCGTTTTGATGATGGGACCGCCGGGAACGGGCAAGACCTTGCTCGCTCGTGCTATCGCCGGTGAAGCAAACGTTCCGTTCTTCTCGATCTCCGGATCAGACTTCGTCGAGATGTTTGTGGGCGTCGGCGCTTCGCGCGTGCGCGACCTGTTCGAACAGGGCAAAAAGAACGCGCCCTGCATTATCTTTATCGACGAAATCGACGCGGTGGGACGTCATCGTGGCGCAGGCCTCGGCGGCGGACACGACGAGCGCGAACAGACGTTGAACCAGTTGCTCGTCGAGATGGATGGGTTTGAGTCGAACGACGGCGTCATCCTGATCGCTTCGACCAACCGTCCGGACGTGCTCGATCCGGCGTTGCTGCGACCGGGACGTTTCGATCGACGCGTTGTGGTGTCGCGACCGGACGTTCGTGGACGCGAAGGCATCCTGAAAGTCCACACCCGAAAGATTCCCCTCGGCGAAGACGTCGACATCTCCGTAATCGCGCGTGGTACTCCCGGATTCACCGGCGCAGACCTCGCGAACCTCGTCAACGAAGCGGCGCTCAATGCTGCTCGTTACAACAAGAAGCTCGTCGCCATGGGCGACTTCGAGTTGGCGAAAGACAAGGTGTTGATGGGCGCCGAACGCAAGAGCATGGTGATCTCGAACGAGGAGAAGCGCGTCACGGCTTATCACGAAGCGGGTCACACGCTCGTCGGTCTGAAAGTGCCGAACGCGGATCCGGTTCACAAAGTCACCATCATCCCGCGCGGTATGGCGTTGGGTGTGACGCAACAGCTTCCCGAAGGTGATCGTCACAACTACAGCCAGGAATACCTGCTGGGCCAGATCGCGATCCTCATGGGTGGACGCATCGCCGAAGAGACTTTCCTCGGCAGCATCACCACCGGAGCTTCGAATGACATCGAGCGTGCGACGGAACTCGCGCGCGCGATGGTTTGCGAGTACGGCATGTCTGAGATGGGACCGCTCACCTTCGGCAAGAAGGAAGAGCAGATCTTCCTCGGACGCGAGATCGCTCAGCATCGCGACTTCTCTG
>DASSEB010000098.1:0-3346 GCA_035696765.1 Pyrinomonadaceae bacterium
TTTATCCGTACAAATCTTGCTTCATTTCCCACCGGCGCGCCTGCGATCGTGTCTTCGGGATTGCTCTCGACGGTGAGACCGATGTTGAGACTAAGATTCGAGATGTAAGGAAAAGGACGAGCCGGATCGACTGCCTGAGGAGTCAGTATCAGAAAAATATTTTTCATGAAGTACTGGGCCAGGCTGTGCCGTTCGTCGGGCGAAAGTGTTTCATACGGCGCGATGACAACGTCGTGAGACTGTAGCTCCGGAATCACGTCCTCGCGGAGGCAACGTGTCTGCTCTGCAACGAGCGTGAGCACACGTTCGCGAATCACTGCGAGTTGTTCCGGAGGCGTTAATTCACCGGGCATTGGTCCAAGCTCTTCGATGTCCAGCATCTCCTTGAGACCGGAGACACGGACCATGAAGAATTCGTCCAGGTTGGAGGAAAACACGGAGAGGAACTTGAGCTTCTCGAGCGCGGGCGTTGTTTTGTCCGAGGCTTCTTCGAGTACTCGCCTGAAGAACTCCAACTGGCACAAGTCGCGGTTGAGTACAGACCAGGCAAAGAAACGTTTCGGCTTCGACTTTGATTGGGCGGGAAATTCGGATTGCATTCGTTGATACCCTGGGATGTTCTAAGAGCCAAGTGTAGGGGTGACCCTCGTGGCCGCCCCTACAATAAAATCAGTTAGAGCAGCGCGCGTCGATAATCATTCGCGCCTTACGTTCAAACTCCGCCGCCCACTCGGCCGCCGGACGATCGCGCTCCGCATTCCGGGAAGCCTGAAAAACCCGCGTAATGGTTTTGTCCCTTTGTTCGGCATCGAGCAGTCGCTGAAGACCTTCAGCCAACAACTGCCGGCCGGCTTCGCTGATGTTTGGATCCCCGACGCTCTTGGCCGTCGTCGTGCAACGTCCACGACTCACTTTGATCGGCTCTTTGCTGCGCCAACCGTTAAGCCGCGCTTTCTTTTCACTCGAGCTGGAGAAACCAAAAGTCGATCCCATGTCGCCGACGTAAAAGACCGCCTCGCCCGGTTCACAGATCCGCGCATTGTCACCACTCTTTTTTGACTTCAAACAGGCAAACTTGTGATTGTCGGTTTTGGTGTCGCCATGATCTATAAATCCAAGCCACAGTTTAAATGCGTCAATCTCTGCGCGTGGCGCGCCGCTCTGTAACAGCTTCTGCAGTGATTCAGCCAGCGCGCCCGAATCTTTGCTGTTGCATTTCACGTCGATTCCGCGTGCGAGCGGGAGCTCTACGCCTGCTGCGGGTTGAAACGGCACGAAACTGGCGCCTTGAAAACTCTTCGTCAGGCTCTTCTCGCAGTCTCGGCACGTGACATCGGCGACCCATTCGTCGTCGGCGAAGAAACCGAGTGCCTTCGAAAAACGCGACGACAAAAACTCGCCATAGATCTCGCCGTTTCTTTTATCAACCGATTGCCCTTTGAAGTGGGGCTTGATTTTGTAACGAATCGGATTGCCGTCCTCGTCTGCCAGCCCTGGAACGGAGCAGTGAAACTTGGGCGTGGTGCCTGCGCCCGGCGACTCGTCTTTGTTCGCAACACAAGTGATCGGCTTCGCGATCCCGTCGGCATCAATCTCGGGTGCGCCGCGGCGCGGACCTTTCTCCGGGTTATAACCGAGCACCGGATCGTAACCCGGATCCGGTGGGCGATAGACTCTGGCGGTCTGCTCAGCACGCGCTCGCTCTTCCGCTGTAAAGCAGGACTGTTGCGCCGCGGCAGATTGGCCAAGAAAAAGCGCAGCGATGACTACTAACAGAAATTGGATCCACTGATTCTGATGCATTGTTTACCCTTGAGATTCGACAGGATTAACAAGACTGATAAGATATCACGTAAATCTCACGCACGCGGGAGGCTGCGCAGGATCTCCGCCAGTAGTTGGTTAAAGCGTGCCGGCTCCTCGAGCATCGGATAGTGTCCGATGCCTTTGATAATCGCCGCATCAAACTGCGGCGCGTACTTGCGATTCACTTCCAGGTTTGTAGGCACGCGATCTGAATTGATGGCGCGAACGGGCACCTTCACTTCCTTTAGCGCCGGGACTGGATCGTACGCAAAGATTGCGGCAAGGATCGCGATCGCCGTCTCGGGCGGACGCGAGGTGGCGTCGTTGAGCACACGAGTCTTGACCGCAGCGGGCGTGGTGGCGGAAAAGAAAAATTGATTCATCAAAGCTGTCACGGCGCCTTTGTAGTCGGCCCGAAGCTGTTTGAGCGCTGCGTCGAGTTGCTCGGCAGGTACTTTCTCTTCGACGTTATGCAGCGTGTCAACTGGAACTATTGCTATGACGCGCTCCGGCATTCGTCGTGCAGCCTCGAGTGCGATTGGACCACCCATCGAACTGCCCACCAGCACTACTCGTTTCAAATCCAGCTTCGTAACGACGGCTTTCACGTCGTCGCCAAAGCTCTCGACCGACCAGTTTTTTCTTCCGATTCCGGATTCGCCATGTCCGGGAAGATCAATGGTGACAACGCGATTCGTCTTCGCAAACTCGGCAACCTGGTTGTCCCAGAGGTGACGGTCGCAACTCCAACAGTGAATGAAAACGAGTGCGGTGTCGCCTTTACCCTGCACCGCATAATGAATCGGTAGACCGTCGGACGAAGTAACCAACGCAGTGTCACGGCTGCTTTGAGTGAACGGCACGGCAAGACTCAAAAACAGAAGCAGACTTAAAACCATCGCGTATCTCCTCGTTCAGTATTCGGCAAACGCATCGTCGGGATAGCAGTACAGCCAGCGCTCGCGTGGCTCGGCTGACGCAATCACCGGATGGCCACTCGCGCCGGCATGCTTGGTCGCATGACGATTCGGCGAACTATCACAACACAACGTGACGCCGCATGTTTGACAAGTCCGCAGGTGCACCCAACGATCGCCGATCTTCACGCACTCTTCACACTCACGACGCTCCGGCTGCTTGACCGCTTGGACAGCTTCGATATGAGTACAACTTTCCTCGTTCATGACGAATATCTTGCCTCAAAACTGTTTTAGCCACAAAGAAGCACAAAATGCACAAAAACTCATTTGTGCGTTATGTGCTCTTTTGTGGCCTGAAGTTTAGCTTCGATTTCAGCCAATTCACGAGCAATGGTTGTGTCCTCTTTCGCGGCCGAAGCAAGTTGCTCGCGAATTCGTAGCGCTTCAGTGTAGTGCTCCAACGACTTCGCGGCCTTTCCGGAACGCGCCTCGATATCTCCAACGTTGATCAGCGCGACTGCTTCATTGCGGCGAAACTGCGCGTTCATCGGATCACTCGCAGCCATCTCCTGAATAAACTTGAGTTGCTTGTGATAATGCTCCGACGCCCGCTCGACGTC
>DASSEB010000099.1:0-5555 GCA_035696765.1 Pyrinomonadaceae bacterium
TCCACGACAACCCTTCCGAGGCCACCGCGCTGCTGAAAGATTTACTCATCAGTGTGACGAACTTCTTTCGCAATGACGACGCATTCGAGGCGTTGGAGCGCGACATCGTACCCAAACTCTTTAAGGGCAAGACCGCGATCGACAAGGTCAGAGTGTGGGTGACGGGGTGCGCCACCGGCGAAGAAGCCTACACCGTGGCGATGCTGCTGTGTGAGTACGCTGAGAATCTTCCGATCGCACCGCAGATCCAGATCTTCGCCACGGACATAGACGTGGACGCGATCGCTATCGCCCGTGAGGGCTTCTACACTATCAACGACGCCGCGGACGTCTCGCCCGAACGCCTCGACCGCCACTTCGTCAGCGAGGGCACTGGCTATCGTGTGCGGCGCGAAATAAGGGAACGCGTGCTTTTCGCCGTACATAACATCATCAAAGATCCGCCGTTTGCGCACCTCGACCTCGCGACGTGCCGGAACTTCCTCATCTACCTTAATCGCAACGCCCAGCGGCGTGTGATGGACATGCTGCACTTCGCCCTGAACGATGACGGTTACCTGATGCTCGGCAACTCGGAGTCTATTGACGGTGCTAGCGATATCTTTGCTGTGGTGGACAAGGAGCACCGCATCTTTCAGCGGCGCAGCGTCGAGACTCGCATGGTCCTCCCGGTCCCGGACGGTCAACTCGGCACACAAAACGAAAAATTGCCTGAACTGCGTCGCAGGCGGGAATCGCAAGCCGTAACACAGCGTGCGAGCTATGCACAACTTCACCAGCGGTTGCTCGAGTGTTACGCGCCGCCTTCGATAGTCGTCAATGAAGACTACGACATCGTGCATATCTCAGAGAGCGCAGGCAAATTCATGCAGATTCAGGGAGGCGAGCTGTCAACGAACGTGCTGCTGCTCATTCGTCCGGAACTCCGTCTCGAGTTGCGCGCGGCACTGTATCAGGCCGCGCACAAGAAGACAGACGTGGAGTCTCGTGCAATAAAAGTTCAACTTGATAACGAGATGAAGTCTATTCACGTGCGCGTCAGACCGGTGTTGACCCCGGAGGAGAGAGCGCGTGGCTTTTTCCTGATCCTGTTTGAGGACGCGGACGAGCCTGCCCCCGCTGAACGAACCCAGATTGCAGTCACCGATCAGGATGAGCCGTTAGCCCACCGCCTCGAAGAAGAATTGCTGGAAGTGAAGGCGCAACTCTACGCCACGGTCGAGCACCACGAGCTACAGCGCGAGGATCTGAAGGCCTCCAACGAAGAGTTGCAGGCGATGAATGAGGAGATGCGAACGGCGGCTGAGGAATTGGAGACGTCGAAGGAGGAGTTGCAGTCCATCAACGAAGAGCTGACGACGGTCAACCAGGAGTTGAAAGTCATGCTCGAGGAGTTGGGTCACACCAACGACGACTTACGTAACTTCATGAACTCGACTCCGATCGGCACGCTCTTCCTCAACCGCGATCTGCGGATCAAGCTCTTCACGCCGCACGCGCGAAACATCTTCAATATCATTCCGGCAGACATCGGGCGCGGGCTTTCCGACATCACTAGCAGGCTCCAGGACGATCATATAATTGAAGACGCTCACAAGGTGCTCGAAACGCTTCAGCCCGTTGAGCGCACGGTGCGCACGAGGGAGGGTCTGGTCTTCCTGATGCAGATGTCGCCCTACCGCACGATCGAAGATCGCATCAACGGCGTTGTTCTCACCTTCATGGACATCACCGAGCGCGACCGCGCGGAGCGCGTGACGCGGCAGAGCGAGGAGCAGTTCCGGCGCGCGATCCAGGAGGCGCCCATCCCCGTCATCATGCAAGCCGAAGACGGCGAAGTGTTACAGATCAGCCGGACGTGGACAGAGCTGACCGGCTATACCATCGCGGATGTTCCAACCTTTGAAGCCTGGTGGACGCGCGCGTACGGCGAAGGCGCCGACGAGGTGCGCAAACACATGCAGGAGTTGTTCAAGGAGCAGCGGCGCACGCTGAATGTTGAGTTTCCGATCCGCACGCGTGACCACGACGTGCGCTACTGGAGTTTCAGCGCTTCGTCGCCCGGGACTTTACGAGACGGCCGCCGCTTCATCATCGGTATGGCGCTTGACATCACTGACCGGAAGGGTGTGGAGAGATTTTTCCGCGAATCGGATTCGCGCCTGCGGCTGATGATGGACAGCGTGGAGGACTACGCCATCATGATGCTCGACGCCGAAGGGCGCATCGAAATGTGGAACTCAGGCGCGGAGCGCATTTTTGGCTATACGGCGGCGGAAGTTACCGGTCAGGACATAGGGATCATTTTCACACCGGAAGACCGCCGGCGCGAGATACCCCTGTTAGAAAGAGAAACGGCGCGCGAAAAGGGACGCGCGTCCGACGAACGCTGGCATATGCGTAAAAACGGCACGCGCTTTTACGTGAGCGGCGTGCTCTCTCCGCTGCACGACGGCGACGGCGCGGTGACGGGCTACGTTAAGATTGCTCGTGACTTGACTGAGCAACGCCGCGCCGAAGAAGAACTGCGCCGCACGAACGACGAATTGGAAGTGCGCGTTCGCGAGCGCACGTTTGAACTCGCCAAAGTCAATGAATCTCTTCGCGATGAAATTTCGGAGCGCATACAGACTGAACGAGATCGCGTGCGCCTGCTTCGCCAGATTGTGCGGGCGCAAGAGGATGAGCGCCGCCGCATCGCCCGCGACATACACGATCAGATCGGCCAGCAGATGACGGCGCTGCGACTCAACCTCGCGGCGATCGATCAGGGCTACGGCGGAGACGGAGAAGTACGCGAGAAACTCGAGCTGACCAAAACAATTGCAGAGCGGCTTGACGCGGACGTCGATTTCCTCGCATGGGAACTCAGACCGGCTGCCCTCGACGATATCGGCGTCGCCGGAGCCATCGGTACCTTCGTGCGCCAGTGGTCGAGGTATTCAGGCGTCGAGGCGCAGTTCCACACTACCGGCCTGGATAAGGAGCGGCTTTCGCCCGAGACTGAAACCAACCTCTATCGCATCATGCAGGAGGCGCTCAACAACACGATGAAGTATGCGAAAGCCAGCCTCGTGGACGTGCTGCTCGAACGCCGCGACCGTCAGGTAGTCCTGATCGTCGAAGATAATGGCGTCGGCTTCGACCCGGCTGAGGCGGTAGGCGATGAGAGCGACAAAGCCATGGGCTTGATCGGAATGCGCGAGCGCGCGGCGCTCGTCGGCGGAACTCTTCAGATAGAATCCCGGCCGAAGCAAGGCACGACAATCTTTGTGCGGGTCCCAGTTCAGTTCGGCGAAGAAGAGGCGGAGATGGCGAATGACTAAGCTGCGCATCATGCTCGCGGACGATCATGAGACAGTGCGCGAGGGTCTGAAGATGATCGTCAACGCCCAGGACGACATGGAAGTCGTCGGCTTTGCGGGTGATGGTCGCGAGGCCGTCGCCAAGGCGCAGCAACTCCTGCCCGACGTGCTCGTGATGGATATCTCGATGCCGAAACTCAACGGGCTGAAGGCAACGCAGAAAATCCATGAGGTCTGCCCGCAAGTGAAAGTGTTGACGCTCTCGCGTCATGCCGACGACGGCTACATTCGCGAACTACTCGGCGCGGGAGCCTGCGCTTACGTGCTCAAACAGAGCGCGCCCAGCGAATTGATCCACGCTATTCGCGCGGTTGCCGCCGGTGGCAAGTACATCGATCCGAAGCTCGCCGCCAAAGTCATGAGTAATTACAGCGATCGGGCCGTGCGAGGGGAGGCGAAAGGCAGTTTGAGTGACCGCGAGTCGGAAATCCTGCGCCTCATTGCGCTCGGCTACAGCAACAAAGAGATCGCCGCCAGCCTCTCCCTGAGCGTCAAGACAATCGAAGTCCACAAGGCCAACGCGATGCGCAAGCTCAACATTACCAGCCGCATCGACCTGGTGCGATACGCCATCTTCCAGGGGTGGCTCCAGGAACACTGATCTTCGGCACAAAAAGCACAAAAGAGTTTAAAGCACCGTATAGGGATAGTCCTTATTTTCGCCTCGCACCTTCCCAATAGCCCCGCCGCTCCAGTCGTGAGATAAAGCGTCTTTCTCAAAAAACAAGGAGGAGTGTTGGTAAATGAGCGCATCGCTGCAAGCTGCGCAAGAGCTATTAGGACTATTCGAACTCGACGTCTCCGGGAAGGTGCTTTATCACCGCTCAGAGTCGGCCGGCACATCGCCGGACGTGATGGGACACAACTTTTACGACGAGGTCGCCCCTTTCGAGAACGTCGAAGAGTTCAGGCGCTGCGTGACTGACTTCACACGTGGTGCAAAGCTCGCCGACAGTTTCGATTTCGACTGCCACTACCAGGGTTCCGATCACCTCGTCCGAGTGCTTCTGGCGCGCATCCGCGAGCGTGTGAACCTGAACAACACGAAGTCTGTGCTCGTCCACATCCGACGAGGAGTGCCACTCACGAGACCCAGAACTACAGAGGTGTACGGTAATGAAAGAGATGTTGACGAATAAAATACTTTCAGGCATGCCCGACCCCGATTTCGCTCGCTTGATGCCCCTTATTCAACCTGTGTCACTCTCGGCGGGAGAGCGTCTCTCGGAAGCGGGAGAGGCAGCGCGGTATGTCTATTTCCCGGAGAGTTGTGTGATCTCGTGTCAGGCCAATATGCAGGACGGAAAATCCGCGGAGGTCGGGATGATTGGCTTTGACGGAATGGCCGACATCAGCGGGCTTGTTGGTTCTCACCCGGCTGCACATTCTCTAAACGTTTCAATCGGCGGTACCGCCCTCAAGGTGCGGAAGGAAGATTTCCACCGTGAAATACTGAGAAGTGAAGGTGTCCAACAGTCATTGTGGAATTACGCTTCCGAGTACGTCACGCAAGTTTCCCAGCGCTCTGCATGCGCCGTTTTCCACATGGTGCAGCAGCGATTTGCGGTCTGGCTGCTCCTGCTTGCCGATCGCATACACGAGGAAGTAATTCAGATTACGCAGGAGCGAATCGCCGATCACCTCGGCGTGCGCCGCGCCGGCGTTACGGTCGTAGCTTCGGAAATGCAGGCCGCTGGCGCAATCAGTTACAGGCGCGGGAATTTGCGCATCAATAATCGGGAGACGCTCGAAGCAATCGCATGTGAATGCTACGAAACCCTCTCCGTAGGCCCTCAACAAACCGCACTAATGTAATTAGTCTCACGGGTACGGCAGGGGACAGACCAGTAAGACGCCCTCCTGATACAAGCTTACGCTTGTCGGCCTTCGGGCCGGGAAGGGGTCTAATGGAAAACTCTGGGCAACGCCCGACGATCCTCATCGTCGAGGACATCGACTGGATACGTTCTGCCATGAGAAAAGCGGTCGAGCGTGAGGGATACCGCGCTGTCGAGGCGAGGAGTGATTCGGAAGCGTTCGACTGCGCGAATCTGCAACCGGTTGACCTGATTTTGACGGAAGAGGAAGTGCCGACTTTTAACGAGCTGATGGCGCGCCTCTCCGAACACTCCACGTTAAGGACAGTCCCTGTTGTAATCGTCAACCCTGATACCGAAGATGACGCGCGAT
>DASSEB010000100.1:0-5410 GCA_035696765.1 Pyrinomonadaceae bacterium
GTGGTGCCCGTCAGTCCGTGGATTCTTTCCGCAGCCGTAGCCCTACACAAGCAGTATCCAGCATTGAACCTTGTACTGTACGTGATGGACGACTGGCAGGGGCATCACGAGTGTCATCAACTCCCTTATTCCCGTTGGCGCCGCCGCCTGCTGGTTCAGGCAATCAACCGCGCCAACGTGCGGTTCGCGGTTTCGCGTGAAATGGCAACACACTACGAGGATGCTTTTGGGAAGAGTTGGCTCGTGGCGCACAACGGCGTCCGCAAAGACTCGATACAACTCGAAGCGGCCAACGGGAGAAAGTCCAGGCAAGTTTTTTTGGCTGGGGACGTCAACGTATTTCGGTTTGACGCCGTGATGGCATTCGCCGAAGCCATTGAACGCCACAATCGACGGAATGGAAAACCGATTGAGTTCGTAGTCATGGGGGAAGTAGCAGAGCAGCATCGATCCGCGTTGTCATCCTTGCGCGCGGTGAAATTGTTAAGCCGGCGCGCCCACGCTGAGTGCCTCGAGACGATGAAAGCGGCGGACTTGCTTTACTTGCCGCTTGCGTTTAGCAAACAGTCTTCTCGTATCTCGCTCTATTCACTTCCGACGAAGCTTCCTGAATACCTCGCATCGGGCAAGAGCGTGTTGTTTCATGCGCCGAAAGAGTCTGCCATGTTTCGCGTTGCTGAACGTTATGATCTTACGCCTCGATTGGCGACTATCAATCCCGACGCCCTCGATGCATTCGTAGAATCGTGGGCGCAAGCGGAGCAAAACGGCGTTCAGACCAATCTCCGCACGCAACGTGCGCTGGTCGAAGAATTCGACATCGATCGGCTCTCGAGAAGTTTTCAAGCCGCCTTCGTCTGAATGTGATGAACTGCAGGATTTGCGGTAAAGAAACAAATCCGTTCCTCGAGATTTCGACTGACGATCTGGACGAACCGTTTCTGGACGTCACCTTACGCAAGCAACTACCACAGTTGAAGCTTCGCCGCTGCCCTCGGTGTGGTTGTGTGTGGGCCAACGACGCGAGGGAGCGCGGCGAGGTGCTTACGGCAGCTTACGAGCGTGTGGCTGATGCTTATTTCGACTCACAGGAAAACGATCAGCGCTACGTGCTGTTCTACAAACACCTGGAGCAGCTCGTGACAAAACACGTCTCCGGCAAAACCATTCTCGATGTAGGCTGCGGGGACGGTGTCTTTCTATCAACTCTCTCGGATGAATGGCGCAAGCAGGGACTGGAACCCAGCGCGTCTGGCGCCAGCCTCGCGCGGAAGAGAGATCTCGACGTGACCCGCGCCACTCTCGACACCTCGCCGCAGTTGTACCAGGCGGATCTAATTTCAGCGCTTGACGTGATCGAGCACGTAATCGATCCGCATCGCTTCGTCGAATCATTCAAACCGCATCTGCGGCCCGGTGGCGTAGTGTTGCTGCTCACCGGTGACGCTGACTCTTACGCCGCCAAACTGGCTGGCCCGCAGTGGTCCTACCTGCGCTGGTGCGGTCACATCTCGGTGTTCTCGCGGTCGGGTCTCCGCGAGCTCGTGGAGTCGCATGGCTTTGAAGTTCTCTCTTGGGAACGGTGCGAGCATCCCTCAAGCCCGGGAGCCGTGGCCTGGTGGCGCGTGCATCTGTTGGAGCCTTTCAGGCGAGTCTTGGGACGAAACAAATCGTGGTATCCGTTTTGGCGCGACCATCAAGTGTTGGTTGCGCGGCTGAAGTAATGAATTCTCGCAACTGGGTGTTTCTCGGCGACAGTCTGACGGAAGGCGTCGGCTCCAAACGGATCAGTCACGTCGCGGAGCTTGTGAAACAACTCCGTTCGTCGGGTGGCTCTAACGTCCATGAATTTCGCTTGCGCTCCATCGATACTGCCGCCTTCCGCGACATCGACTTCAACGTCGCGGGCTTTATGAACGTCGACGCACGGCAGAACGCTTCGGACATTTGGCTTTGGAACCTTGCGTGTGAAGGACAGACGATCGAGTCTGACTTTGGTTGGCTGCCGCTTATCACCGCGCTGCGACCGGAACTGGTGGTGGTGTTCAGAGGCAGTCTCGAAAGCATCATTCGCCCGGCGATGTTACGTGACGGTGCGTGGCCGTGGTGGGTTCCGCGGTCATGGCGTGGTTACGCCGCGATGGATCCGCGTTGCTACTTCAGCACGACGTGGTGGCGCAAAGCGAAGCAAACGTCGGTTGATGCGCTGAAACAAAAGGCGCGGCTCAGGCTTCTGAAGGCACAGCCGGGACAGCCGTTGATGGATCTCGAACTCCTCGCCGCGCATCAAGCTGAACTGCTGAGACAATTGCGCGCGCTCGGCGCACGTGTTCTTGTGCTCGGACTTTTGCCGGTTGACGAATCGCGTTTTCCGGATTCGCCCGATCATTTCAAAGCCGTAAACAGACGATTACAGCAGATCGCTACGGGTGAAGGCGCTGAGTTCTTCGATTGGGCCGCGCTGCTGCCCAGCAACGGGCACCTCGGGGAGCTTTTCTATCGCGACAGGTTTCATCCAAACGCCACTGGCGCGGAGACACTCGCGCAGATTCTTCGAGAATACTGTAGATGATTTCAGCGATTGTGACTGCGTATGAGCGGATCGATCAGACGCTTGCAACGCTGCGTGTGATTCAGAGTTGTTCGCCAAAGCCGGATGAGATACTCGTCCACGTCGATGCAAATCAGGTTGAGTGCGAGGAGGCGATTCGTAAAGCGTTTCCCGACGTGCGCATTCTGCGCAGCGATGAGCAGGTTGGACCAGGCGGTGGGCGAAACAAGCTACTGAATGCGGCGGAGTCTGAGTTCATCGCAAGTTTCGACGACGACTCTTATCCGCTCGACTCTGACTACTTCGAACGCGCGCTCAAACTCTTCGATCGTTTTCCCGAGGCGTCTGTGATCTCGGCCGCGCTTTATCACACGGGCGAAGCGATCGGTCTGGATGAGCGGAGCGCGCAGTGGACCGCCGACTTCTCCGGGGGCGCCTGCATCTTTCGTCGTAACGCGTTTCTCGAAGCCGGCGGATACGTGCCGCTCCCGGTCGCGTATGGCATGGAGGAGGTCGACCTCGCGATTCGCCTTCACTCGCGTGGCGGCAGGATTTTAACGACGCCGTGGTTGCGTGTGTTCCATAACACCGACCTGACGCGTCATGCCGATCCACGCGTGACCGCCGGAAGCATCGCGAATCTCGCGTTGTTGGCCTACCTGCGTTATCCGGTTTCGCTCTGGGTTGTTGGTGTGGGCCAGTGCGCGAACCGTCTGCTCTGGTTGTTGCGGCATGGCAGGCGGCGCGGGATCTGGAAAGGATTGACGATGATCCCCGCGCATCTTTGGACCAACCATCGATACCGTTTGCCGGTGAGCAAGAGAGCGGTGCGATCGTATCTGGCGTTGCGGCGCGCACCGGTGCCGGAGAGCTTGTGACGGAGTGGCTTTGCTGCCAACTCGGCGCGCGAGAACATTACGCGGTCCCGCGCGCGTTGCGACGCAGCGGCTCGCTCGGCGAAGTCATTACCGACATTTGGTCAAGTACGTTTCGCAGGTTTCATCCCGAGTTGGCGGATGCGCGAGTCACTGCTCACAACGTTGCAGCACTCACGTTCGAGCTGAGAGCTTCGCTGTGGCGTGAAAACGGATGGAAGTTGATCACTCGCAGGAATGAATGGTTTCAACGTCACGCGGTCAGGCAACTGGCAAGCGCCGGCAAAAACGGAAACCACACCGTCTTCGCTTACAGCTATGCAGCCGAACAGATCTTCGAGTTCGCTAAAATGCGTGGCTGGCGAACGGTGTTGGGCCAAATCGATCCTGGACCGGCGGAAGAACGCATCGTCGCGGGTCTGCACGAGAAGTTTGGAAGCGCGTGGGAAGCCGCGCCGAAAGAATACTGGGATCGATGGCGTGCTGAATGTGAACTCGCGGACCAGATCGTCGTCAACTCCGCGTGGTCGCGAGATGCGCTGCTCGCTGAGGGCGTTCCGACAGATAAAATACGCGTCGTTCCGCTCGCTTACGAAACTGCGGAGAGATCGTTTGAGCGCCAGTATCCACAGACCTTTAACTCAGAGCGTCCGCTTCGCGTTCTGTTTCTTGGGCAGATTAACTTGCGAAAGGGAATCGGGCAGTTGCTCGATGCAGTCAAGCTCCTTGCCGGTGAAGACGTCGAGTTCTGGTTAGTTGGACCACGACAGATGGAAATTTTCCACCATCCGCAAATCAAATCATTTGGCGCCGTGCGCCGCCTGGACGTCGACAAGTATTACCGGGACGCAGACGTCTTTATTCTTCCAACACTCTCCGACGGCTTCGGATTAACGCAGTTGGAAGCACAGTCATGGAAACTGCCCGTCATCGCATCGCGCCACTGTGGCGAAGTGGTTTGTGACCGCGTCAATGGCGTGATACTCGAAGAAGTCTCGGGACAAGCGATCGCGAACGTGCTGCTAGGGTTTTTGCGATCACCCGAGACTCTCAACGCCATGTCGACGAGATCGGGCGTGAGCGAACGCTTTAGTCTCAAAGCCCTGGCCGCATCGTTACACGATTTAAATGATTGAACATCTCGCCTGGAATCGAACGGTGCTTGGTGTAACGCCCACTCCAAGTCTTACCATCCGCTCGACGTTGCTCGCGATCCTGAGCACCAGCATCGCCACTACACTTTCAATCCTTCTCGTCCCCGACAACCCGGCGCGCGAGGGCGCGTTGTTCTACCCTGCACTCGTAATGTCCGCAGGGCTCGCAACCGCGCCCATCGTCGCCGCGTTTCGCTATCCCAAAACACTGCTTCGCGGTGAATCGCTGCTCGCTCTCGCGCCAATCTACTGGCTCCTGCTCGACCTGCTCCAGGGCGTCTACTCCATGGACGACGTGACCAGCGACCAGGTCAGGCAGGCGTTTCTCGGAATCGGCCTGTTCGTCGTGATGGTTTGGCTCGGCGCGATCCGTCGCTCCTGGAAGATACCTCGCGTCTTGATTAGCGCGGTCTCGCAGGAGTTTTCAATCAACACGTACTTCGGTCTCGCGCTCGCGTGTTTTTTTCTCGGTATGTTGAACTTTGCCGTGCCGTGCAACTTCAACGTGTTCGAGATGGTCCACTACCTCGGCCAGGAGCGTTGGGCCGCGCCGTGGGGCCGCGGTCAGTTAGGCGGTTGGGACGCGTTTCTCGATCACTTGCAATACTTCGGTTATCTGCTGCCGGTTCTTACGGTCGTAATTGGCCGGCGGGTGGGCGTGCGCAATGTACGCACACTCATCTGCATCGGCATGTCGGTGGTGATCGCATTGTTTCTCGCGCAAAGCGGCAGTCGTCGCGTCATCGGCGTCGTGGTCGGAATGGCGCTGATCCTCTGGGTCTTGGACCAGCCGCGGTTGAGACTCAAGCATCTGCTGACGACGGTGGTCG
>DASSEB010000101.1:0-7819 GCA_035696765.1 Pyrinomonadaceae bacterium
AGGTCATGAACATCTCGGTCGGCAGTGCGCGCCGGCACTACGAACGCGGCAAGAAACGTCTACGCCTAGCACTGGATCGAGAAGGAGTGGAGTATGCAATTGGCTGGACCAGAAAAGAGAATTCAAGCGCTGTTCTCTGAATTGTCGCTCGAAGACCGCACTCACGTGCCGCGTTTCGAGCAGCTTTGGACGCGTGTCGAGCAGATAACTCCTACGCGGGGGTTCAGGAGAGCATGGGCGGTAGCGATTGTTGTTATTGCCGCGGCGAGTTCGTTTGCACTCTGGTCCAGGCAGTCCCAGACCGTGCTCAACATCGCGCCACTGGACATTCCAACACCCGCAGCACCGCAGTTGAACCAAGTCGCCTCAGTCGTCGAACCGGCAAAGCCGCACCAGCCGCGCAAAAAGAGAATCGTCCGGCAACGACAATCTGACAGCGTTTTCAGTGAAGCAACGCTGCTTTCGAGTTGGCGATCACCCACTGAGAGCTTCATGCAATCGCCCAGCAGCGTAAGTCTCAACTCACTGCCGCAACTGAACCAGTCTGCGAAAGATCTCGAATCGTTCCTGCCAAAGGACAATGGACAGACAAAGGAGAGAAACCAATGAAAGCATTCATCGCCATTCTTTTTGCTGCTGCCTTCCTGATCGCAACGGCAGTTGCTCAGCAACCAGCCCAGCCCCCGCAGTCGCCGCATCCGCCGAACATGCCGGGCGCCGATAACATTCCGAATCATCCGCATCCCCCCAATCCGGACCCTTTGGCGCATCTCATGTTTCCGCCGGACATGATCATGGGCCACATGCGTGAACTCGGTCTCACGGACGAACAGAAAACATATATGCGTGCTGAGATTCAAAAAACGACGGCGAGCTTCCAGGATCTACAGTGGAAACTTCAGGATCAAATGGAACTGCTGCACGAGACTATGAAATCGACGTCGGTAAACGAGCAGCAGGCGCTGGCCCAACTCGACAAGGTGCTCGAGATCGAGCGCGAGATCAAACGTTTGCATATTGGCCTCGCAGTGCGTCTGAAGAACCGGCTGACACCGGAGCAGCAAAATCAGTTGCACCAAATGCGAATGGACCACCACCAGCCAGTACCGCCCATGTAGTGGCCCGCTTTCAGCCACAAAAAATCACAAAGGCACAAAGGATTCCTTGTGCCTTTTGTGCTTCCTGGTGGCGGATTCTAATGCAACATTTTCCTTCAGTTCATCCCGGACCCTGCTACTATTACGGCCGTGAAGCTAACACGGCGTAAGTTCATCAGCGCACTCGCGTCAACTTCAACGCTCTTTATAGCTCGGGGAAAAGCTGCCTCCAGCAACACGCCAGTATCGGCCGGCAGACCAGCGCACGGTCGTCCGAACATCATTTTTATCCTCGCCGACGATCTCGGCTGGGGCGATCTCAGTTGTTACGGACGCCCCGACTACAGAACTCCCAATCTCGATCGTCTCGCTTCACAAGGCGTACGGTTCACCGATGCGTATTCTGCGTCAGCCGTCTGCACGCCAACACGCTGCGCCTTCATTACCGGGCGCTACCCGGCCCGCGCGAAGATTGGCCTGGTTGAACCACTGCCGGCCACTAACCATGACATCGGCCTGGATCCGGATCTCCCAACGGTGGCTTCGTTACTGAAAGCCAGTGGATATCACACTGCTTTAATCGGCAAATGGCACCTCGGGTTTCGCCCCGAGTGGGGACCGAATGCTCATGGTTTCGATGAGTTCTTCGGAGTGCTGGCCGGCGCCGCGGACTATCATCTGCATAAAAACGGTTTGGGCCAACCTGACCTCTACGAGAATCTCACGCCAGTCGAGCGCAACGGCTACCTGACTGATCTGCTGAGTGAGCGCGCCGTAAATTACATCACCCGGCGCCGCACTCACCCTTTCTATTTGAGTCTTCACTACACTGCTCCGCATTGGCCCTGGCAGGATCGCAAAGGCGGCGAGCGCGTCAACTTCACCGACAAGACAATCGAACCAATCACGATGGGCGGCGGTGGCTCACTGAAGCTGTATGCTGAAATGATGCGCAGCCTGGATGACGGTGTTGGTCGCGTCATGAAGGCGTTGAAAACGGCGGGTCTCGAAAGAAATACGATCGTGATTTTTACGAGCGACAACGGCGGCGAGCGCTTCTCGTATGAATGGCCGTTCAGCGGGGAGAAGGGGGACCTGAGAGAAGGTGGAATCCGCGTTCCGGCAATCATTCGCTGGCCGGGAACTATTCCCGTGCATCGCGTGACTTCGCAGATAGCGATCACCATGGACTGGACCGCAACAATACTGGCGGCTGCCGAAACGGAACCGGCGAATGGTTACCCGCTTGATGGAATCGATCTCTTGCCAATCCTGAAAGGCGCAAGTCCCATTCGCGACCGGACTCTTTTCTGGCGAATCGGAACACAAGACGCGGCACGTCAAGGGAAGTGGAAGTACTTTCGAGATGGCGCCGAGCGCAGGTTGTTCGATTTGTCGTTCGATCAGCGCGAGCAGGCAGACTTTAGTTTGTCGAACAAGGAAGTTATGGAGAAGTTATCTGCGGCGTTTGCTAAATGGGACGAACAGATGTTGCCGCGCATGAAACAACACGATAGTTGAAGTCCTTTGTCCTTTGTCCTTTGTTCTTTGCATCGGGTCAATTCTGGGCCGCGTTGGCGAGGGCGGCTTCCTTGAGCTTGGGGTTTTCAGCCCACGACCTGCCTGAAACAAACGAGACCTTGTCGTATACGAGCACGATTGTTCCGAGCTTCAACATCCTGCTCACCTCACGCGCTGCGAACATCGGTACGCGAATACAACCCTGGCTGGCCGGCTGAATGGGAACCTTGGGGCTTCCGTGAATCGCAATGCCGCCGCTGATGTAATTGCTGTAGTACATTGCCCGCGGCGCTTCGGGATCCCAACCAACGCCTTTTTCGTAAACAACGAATCGGCCGCGCGGTGTGTAGGCGATGCTCGTCTGACCGTCATAGACAAACGGCTTGTTAGTGCCGGTGGCTACAGGCAGTATTTTGAGACCACCTTCTGCGTCGACGATCAGCAACACCTGGCGGTCGATGTCCACCTCAACATGCTCGTACCCGGTTTCCCTCGGCATGGGCGCGGCGCTGGTTTTAATCGCTTCGATCTCTTCTAACGTGAGTTTGCCGTTTACCGGACGGCCCTCCCATTTCTGAAACGCGATCACTGCCGTTTGCGTTGCTGGATCAAGTACTCCATCGACGACGCCGGTCCAATAGCCCATGTTCGCGAGTTGTCGTTCGGTGTCTTTGATCTGTACGCGGGTCAACGGAGTGCGCCGCTGACTACTCTGCTGCGCGACGCCAGTCGACGCTAACGAATTCAGCAGGAGACAAACGCAGAGAATGTTGAGCTTGTTAATCACGAGACCTCTTCTATGAGTCTCCGGCATGCTTTAGCTTTTCGTCAAGAGTTTGTAAATCGCGCCTTTTGAGGGCAAGGCGGGGCTTTGCCTCAAAAGTGCACAAAATCCATTCCATAATCATTTGCCACAAAGAAGCACAAAGGCACAAAAATCAATAAAATCCTTTTGTGCTTTTTGTGCTTCTTTGTGGCTGAAATACTTTTGAGGCAATCCTAGCGGTTGCTGTTGCCGTTTGCATTACGGTTGCGGTTGCCATTCGCGTTGCCGTTGGCGTTAGCGTTGCGGTTGGCGTTCTTATTCACAGAACGGACGCCCGCTGTATTTTCGTTGCCATTGTCGTTCGTCACCACCCCGGTATTCGCAGGAACACTACTTCGGTTCGCGTTGGCTGGGATGTTGGCGTTGGTCTCGACTACACCTGTACGCGGTGAACTGGCGGCATTGGCGTTATTAGTGTTCGCTCCCGCATTGGTATTGTCATGCGCGCCGCAGCCACTAAAAGCTGCAGCGCCCATGAGCACCAATGCAAGCGCAAAGTTGCGATGCATCATGTTGTTTTCCCCTTGTTACCGGTAAATTGACTCGCCGCGGTTCTCGCGCCAGTTCTTCTCGAAGTAGTCGGCGTCTTCGTCACTGCGCGGCTGCACGCCCATCAGGATGCCACCCTCACGAACGCCCTCATCGTAGTGTTTTGCCTGCTCTTCAGGGATACCATGACCCACGAGCGCGCCGATCAAACCGCCAGTTAACGCACCTGCGCCGGCGCCGGCCAGTCCGGCAGCGATTGGCCCAGCGATGAGCAAACCGATTCCGGGTAGTGCGAGCGTTGTACCGATAGCTGCGATGGCAGCCAGGGTTGCACCGACACCGCCGCCGATGGCAGCGCCTTTACCAGCACCTTCCCATGCTTTTGTGCCAAACTCCGTGTCCTCGTCATCGGAAAAATATTTCTTTCGCGTGTCGTCTGACATTATCAGGTTAACGTCGTCTTTTCCGTATCCGCGTTCCGATAAAGACCCGTAGGCGCTCTCAGCGCTTTCGCGATCTCTGAATAAACCAGTCACCATGCGATTGGATCGCTGTCTGGCCGCTCCCATTGAAGCACCCTGCGCACCTGACCGTTCCATTTCGCGGTTACCAGTGACAGCGCCCGCAGTTTCTTTGACGTCACCTTTGACGCGTTGTCCGAAGGCCGATGCTTCCTCACCGACGGTGTCTTTGTTGTAATCTCCCATGTTCACTCACTCCTTTGAATTGCAGGCGCAGCACGCCCACTGATTATGTATTCCGCCTATAGTTGCTGCGATTAGTGCAACACGCGTTCCGCTAAAGATCACCCGCAATTTTCGATGAGTTGGGCGTTTTAGTTTTGGAGTTGCGAAGGGTGTGTAAGGAAAGAGTTATTCATCGATTGATGAATGACGAAATTGATACACATTTCACGGAAACGATCGGTGTCATCCGTGTCCTGTTCAGAAATCACACGGACTCTTCAACGCGGGCGACTTCGCTGGCACTGTGTCGCGGAATTTGATTGCTTTGCGACGCATTGTTGCTACTGCTGCTTCAACCTGTTCCGGCGCCAAGGCTACGCCCGCCTGGTGAAACACCCAATCGATATCTTCCTGATACTGCCGCCTCTCATTTACTTGCTTCATTCCATCTCGGATGAACCATAGATTGAAGTTGATCGACATCGTGTCTTCGGGATAGTAGTTCCCGCCGTGCTCGGCAAATAATTTGCCGTCGACAAAATACCGGACCTTCTGATCCGCAACCTGCGTGACGAGGGTATGCCAGCCGGCCCGGCTGCCGTTAGCGGTCTGGAAAACATTGTCTTTCTTCCAGTTGGGTTCCGGACTGAACGTCTCCCACGTCGTCGCATAGAGCGTTGGACCATCGATGCCCCAGCCGCCATTCGGTAAATACTCGTAATCCAACTCGCTGTAATCGAGATCCATCGGCGCCTTCAACGGGCTGATCGTGTAAAAGCTCTGGACGATCTGATCTCCACCAGGCCCTGAGACAGGCGCATCAGTGAAACGAACACGAGCAGCGTAAGTGCCTTCGAGATATTTGCGTTGATGACAGATCTGGGTCTGTGTAGTTTTAGCGCCTGGTCCATCGGTCGCGGAAGTCATACGCAGAATTCGATTGTTACGCTGATCCGGATCGTTCATCAGCGATACTCCTTCTTCCGCCCAGATAGCACCGGGAACTCCGGGCCAACCCGGTACGGTACGAACGATCCAGCCGTTTCTCTTGAGTTGGGCCTTGCCGGTGTAGCTAAAGTCGTCGAATAAGATTTGTTCGGCGGATTTCGTTGCGACTGGAGTACCGCTCACCAGAAGTGAAGCGACAGTCAACGCCAACGCACATAAGTAATTTTTCATAGCCGGTCCAACTCCTGTTTACGTTACAGCCTTGCGACGAAATTGGCGGAGTCCAACTACAAGAAACAGCAAATCAAAAATCACCAGCCCCACCAGCACTACGACCACCGGCAGGTGCGGGAATTGCGGCACGAGCGCTCCACGCAGTCCTTCACTCGCATACACGAGCGGATTTACGAGCACCACTTTCTGAAGAATCGGAAAACTCGCCAGCGCACTCCATGGATAATAAGTACAACCAAAGAAGATCATCGGCGTTAGGACCATGCTGAACATCAATCCGATTTGAGTTTGACTAACGCTGCAGCCAAGTGCGAGGCCACCACATGCAGACAAAAGCGCCACCAGCAACGTGACTCCCGCGAACAACAAAGGCGAGTGCAGGTTCAGGTCAACTCCGGGACGCAACAACAGCCACGCTGCCGGTATGACTGCCAGTCCGGACACTACAGCCTGCGCGGCCCCGAAGCACACCTTCTCGATCGCTAACCAGTAGTTTTTAATCGGCGCAAGCAGTCTGTCTTCGATCTCGTGAGTAAACTGAAACTCCGCGATCAGCGGCATCGCAACAGCCCAGACGCCCGTGAACATCATGCTGATAGCCATGACGCCTGGTAGCAATAGACTTTTATATTCCGGCCGCATGTAGCCGCTGCTCACCATGACGCGCCCGAAAACGAAGACGAACAACATCGGTTGCAGGAAGGTTTGCACCAGCAGTTGAATGAGGTTTCGTCGCGCGACATGAGCGTCACGGGATAGTAGCGCCAGAAAAGGTTTCCAGTTCATTCGCGCAAGCTCCGTCCAGTGTGGTGCAGGAACAGGTTCTCGAGGCTGGGCTCCGAAATGTGTACGTCTGACAACTCGACCGATGCGGCCATCGCGAGATTCGCAATTTCAGAGACGAGTGAGCCGCCGCGATCTGCGTAAACATCCGCGCCACTCTCGTGATTTGCCGCGCCGTTTGGGGCTGTGCGAACTTCTCTAACGCCGGAGAGTGTCTTTAGTCGCTCGAGCAGTTCCGGAGAGTGCGCGCCGAAACGCACGCGTAAAAGAAAACCGCCGGGCACGGACGCCTTCAACTCCGCGGGCGTGCCCAAAGCTATATTGCGTCCGTGATCGACGATGGCAAGTCGCTCGCACAAAGCGTCAGCCTCTTCCATGTTGTGTGTCGTCAGGAGAATCGTCTTACCGCTCTGATTGTATTCACGAATGATTTCCCAGAGCAGCAACCGTGTTTGCGGATCGAGGCCGGCGCTCGGCTCGTCGAGGAAAAGCACCTGTGGATCGTGCATCATCGCGCGCGCGATTGAGAGACGTTGCATCATTCCGCCGGAGAACCCTCGCACCATCTGATCGGCACGGTCACTTAGTTTGAACCGGTCCAGCATCTCTGCGGCGCGAGCCGATCGCGTTCGTGAGTCGATACCAAAGTAGGCGCCATGAAAGAGCAGGATTTCGCGTGCGGTGAGCGCGAAGTCGAGGTTTGGTCGCTGCGGCACGACGCCGATCAGTCGCTTCACCTCGACCGGTTGTGCCCAGACCTCATAATCGCCGATCGACGCTTGACCAGACGTCGGCCGCACGCGGGTTGTAAGGATGCCGACGGTTGTCGATTTGCCGGCGCCGTTTGGACCAAGCAACCCGAAGATCTCGCCGCCTCGCACGTCGAGCGACAATCCATCGAGCGCAACGATCTCGCGAGACGGTTGCTTACTTTTGCGGCCGAAGGTAAACCCGCCACCCGCGGCGCGTGGCGCGGGCGATGTGTAGACTTTGCGCAGATCGCGCGTGCGAATTCCGGCTGGCATGTCGCGTCAGTTTACAGGAACTTTCTGACACTTTGCACAAAAGTAAACAATGCGAGTGCGTTCGTCGTCATCTTCGTCGGTTTGAATGGTCCTTTGCCTGAGTTGTCGAATCTGCTCGCCACAGCGCAAACATGGCAGGTTCGTGCGCCGAAAGACCATGTGCCTGGTGCCGTATTCGCGGCCGGGTTGATAGACCAGCGACGGATCGTT
>DASSEB010000102.1:0-6030 GCA_035696765.1 Pyrinomonadaceae bacterium
GAAATATCCGGGACCCGAAAGTGTTTGTTGCGACTGTCCTTTGGCGAAATAGCCGCCGCCGTTGTGCGCAATGTTGTTGCCAGTCGCAGTCGCGTTCGTCAAGGCGGTCCAGATGACGTCCTGTATGCTTGAACCAGGCGACGGCGAAGGCGTTGGTGTCGGCGTTGGAGTTGGTGTCGGCGTTGGCGTGGGCGTTGGTGTCGGCGTTGGCGTCGGCGTTGGTGTCGGTGTTGGAGTCGGCGTCGGGCCACCGCTCGTCAGCGCAAAATTCTGCGTAGTCGTACTACCGGAAGAAACGTTTACGTTACTGGCTGCCGCACCGGAATATCCTGCCGTTGACACATTGACCTGATACGAACCAGTCGGCAAGTTACTGAACCGGTAAAACCCGTTCGAATCAGTTTTCAAAACGTGAATGCCGGCGCTCACTATTGCCCCGCTGATCGCATTCGTCGTTGCGGCATCGGTAACCGTCCCCTGAAGAGTACCAACCGTATTCGGTGTGCATTGTGAGAATTTGAATGCTCCGATCCGCGTCTTCCAATTGTCCTGCGCAAGTGTTGCCGGCTTGGAATCGTAGTACTCATTCGTATACCAGAACGTACAACCATCAGGGTCGATCGTCATCGCACTATAATCACCCCAGCGGTTGTTGACAGTGCCATCGGAAAATCGACAACACTGAAAGCCCGTTCCTTCAATCATCGACGTTTCACCCTGTCCGAGGGTGTTTAGAGGATCGTTCACGAGGCGTCCTGCATAACGAATCGCCGGGTACATCGTCGCGTCAGAGACACTGTAGCCAAGCGCCATATCACCGTTCTTATCCAAAGCAAGGCTTGGCATAAATCGATTCTTCGAATCTGGCGACCAGGTTCCTTGCTGTACTGGACCGGAGGTAACAACACTGCCACTCGTTACATTCAACTGATACCAACGAATCTGTGCGATGTTGGGTGTGCCGCCGTTTCCAACTGTTTGCGTCAGCCACAACGATTCGATCCCATTCAGATTCTGATACTGGTTCTGCATCATCACTCGATGCGTTAACGAATCGAGACTATTGCCGTCCTTCTCGGGCACGTTACCTGGTCCAGAACTGAACGCCGAAATGTTGACGTTCGAGGGCCCTGTTAGACTCGAATTCGCGGGCACGGCGTAGTCCGCGTGGAACTGCCAAACGCGAGCTTTCGAGGTCCCCCAAATGGATGCGAAATAGTTAGGAGTGCCGGCAGGAGGTTGGCCCCCATTGTCACGCATATTCCCGGGCAGCAAACTGAAAATTGATACGCCCTGAATAGTCTTGGGCACATTAAAACTCACAGCGTGGGCTGTTACTCCACTTTCCATCTCGGTCCTGTTGAAGGCCCATACCTGCACGTTTTGGAACGACCCGCTGCCGGTCGTTGAAAAAACATTCGCCGACATGTAAATGCCGTCGGGCCAAACCCCAAGTTTCGGATAATCCGGGATCTTTCCGCCCGACGCCGTTTGCCACGCATAAAAATACCAACCGCCGGAAACAGGATCGCTGGTTTGCGACACAGCCATACACTGGTACATCGCCCCAGAGGTGTAGTTGGACCACGCAAAATCGCTGATGATCCAACGGTCACTCAGCGCATCGTACAGCACTACAGGATCGCCCTGATTTGAGTTGTCGCATGGTGTTCCTGTCGGCTGTTGAGAGAAGAATGTATCGAACGTGAAAGCTGCTAAACGTGCACCGGTAGCTTTACTGAAGATTCCTATCGAAGTGTTCACTGTTTGGATGTAGTGATTCGGACCGACGTCTCCATTCGTATCCGGCGGCCATCCGGCACCCCAACTGCCAAAATCGAGACCGGCGAAAGACGAACTGGGCGCCGGTGCCGGAGCGGCGGGAAGAAAAGGTTGCAGCGCAGTATCCGGCGCGAGCGTGGACGGAAGTTCAGCAGGAGGCTCCTTCGGTTCCGGTCGTGGCTTTTTGACTTGCGGCTTGATGAGAGGAAGTCGACGCAGGTCGCCGTGGAAAGTCCCGGGCTTTACGGGTTTGACATCTACCCGCGTTGCTTCTGAAGGCAGCGCGGAATCTTGATTTGATCGGCCCACGACCAAAGGCGATTTCTTTAGAGGGTCTGGTTCGATGTGAGCGGACATCGCTGTGTCGCCATGCTCTGCGACGACAGAAGAAAAAACGACGAGAGCGCTTAGCACTGCCATTGTAATGAGAAGAAACAGTCGGCGTGACCAACGGGCGCTGAGCGTTTTTGTCCGTAAACTGGCAAACCGCGACGTACTTTTGGGAGGGTTCATAGCTGGAACGTCCTTTGTAAAATATCGCTGGGCGACGGCTTCTGGGTTGAAACAATAAAGCCGCTGAGAACATAGGGCAAGGCTTCCCTTGATTTCTGTGACACTGTGCTCGTCACGACGGGGTTGCGGTGAAGATTCATTAGGAAATATCGCGGGCTAATCACTGACCAGGTCGCTACTGCTCCCTGTACTGACTGTCTCCAGGCTAAACGTCGGACTCTTCAGGCGAAGCGCTCGGTAAATCGACGCCTTGTCTAATTCAGTTTTGATTTCAGTAAGAATTGGAGCTGTTCAGTCACGTAGGGATGAAAATCATGCCAGATCGAATTCTTAAAGCGAATCATCCCCTTCTCGTCAATCAGAACTATCGACGGTTCTGCATACCCGTAACGCCTGGCAACGCTTGAGCCGTTGATCAGGAATGGGATAGTGACGCCCATCCGCTGCAGGTTGGTTTTGAGCTCCTGCGGGTTTGGATTTTCCATGTCATCGATACACACGAACGCGATGTTCTTGTCTTTGTATTTGTCATATTGTGCCTGCAGGAATTTAAGCACCGACTCGTGGACGTCCCCTCCAGCAGCGAGAAAGCTCAACACGAGGATTCTCTGGGAGAAGTCAGAAAGGCTAACCTCCCGGCCGTCCAAATCTCGAAGCGACCAATCCGGCGCCGGGATGTTCAATAGTTGACTCTCGACAAAGAATATCCGGCGAGCGTTCAACCGGGTCGTCTCAATTTTTTCCTTTAGGCCGTCCAGGCTACCAAACCGTTTTCGGTAGAGTGTCACTAAACTTTTAGTAGGCGCGGCACTGACGTCTCTCATACCTGCAGCCAAAGTGATATAGGTGTCGATGGCCTCGTCAACGCGACCCAAGCCCTCATAGGCCAGACCAAGGTAGGTGAGGTATCGATCATCACGCCGGTAATAAGGTAAGTTCCTTGCCCCTTGAAGCAGAGTCGAGAGGGCTTGATCGAACTCACGCCGTCTAATCTGCACGTACGCAAGAGTCAAAAAGAAACTTTCTCGCGGAACGGCATCATTTGGAACTGCTGGTATAGCGCCTGCCCACCGGACGCAAGCAAGCGCAAGGTCAAGCTGCTCTCCCTTTTCTGCCAACCGTTGAGCAGTTTCGATGAAACACATTGGAAAATCGGGGCGGCAATTGACTCGAGGAGCGTTCGCTACCTGGGGCGGAGGGCCGGTCTTCCGCGCGTCTTGTGAGGTCTTGCTCATTCCAACGGCTGTCATTACCAGCAGCTTAATGAGCAAAACTGTAACGATTTTCATAACAAACTTGGATCCCATGCTCCCCATTAGATGACAAATCTACTGCCACAAAAAGCACAAAAGTCACAAAATTGCGGAATCCGTTTTGTGCCTTTTGTGCTTCTTTGTGGCTGGAATGCTTACTCGCGCCGTTTACTCATACACTGAAATGTGTTTCGTGCTTTCCGATGTAAATGGCTCGCGCTTCCAGTTGCTCCAACGGTCGCGGAGACGTAGGCCGGCGAGTTGCGCCATCAAGTCTAATTCCGCGGGCCAGGCATAACGTATTTGCACCGGATATAGCCGTGTACTCCCGTCCGTAATGACAACTTTCTGACTCACCACGCGCTGCGTCACCGGATCGTGCTGGCCCACGTCCAGTTCAACCACGTCGGTCGTTACCTTCGTGGCCCAGTTTACTTGACCGCCGGTGAAGCGAGTGAGGTCAGGAACAAAAGCTTCGACGAGAAAACATCCGTCGTCAGACAGATGAGCAGCGACATTACGAAAACACTGAACTTGCGCCTCCTGAGACGGCAGCGCAAAGAAAGTGTTGAAGACGATATAGACCAAAACAAACTCTTGCTGAACTGCAACCTCAGCAAAGTCTCCCTGGGTAATGGTTAATCGTTCGGAGCCCGGCTTCGCGCGCAGACGCGAAATCATCGAGGGCGCCGCATCGATCCCATGAACTTCGACACCCCTGGCTGACAGCGGTAAAGCGATTCGTCCTGTGCCAATACCCAACTCCAGGGCCTTGCCGCCACCGGCCAACTCGGCGAGCGTCTCGATCGCGCTTGGATCGTAATCGGAGTACCAGTCGTCATAAACGCCGGCAACACGCTCACCGTAAGTTTCATGAGAATAAAAATTCATAACGAAAAACGCGCCCTATTTTAGCCACAAAAAAGCACAAAAGGCACAAAAAACAAGCAGAATGCTTTTGTGATTTTGTGCATTGCGAACGACAGAGTTCGGCCCTCCTGCCGTTTCTTCGTGCTGCTTGTTAACGCGGAAAAAATAAATCAGATGGGCCAGTAATATCCGCGGCAGTCCAGCAACTTCCTCATTCGACGTTTAAAGTTTCTTTTTCGATTTGGGGGAGATCATGAAAGTTGCTCGTTTCCTGTCATCATTCAAACGCACAGCAGTTTCCAAATGGATCACATTCACACTCGTAACCATCTTAACTTTGCCGTTCAGCGGATCCGCGACATTAGGGGGAGAAATGTCGTCGCGCGCGAGCGGCATCCGGCCAGTGAGCACAGTGGGAGTGCCACTGGTCGGTCTCATCGAAGTCAATTCTACGGGCGACGGCGATGCCTTGAATCCAAGCGCCGGCTGCGACACTGATGCAGCTACGACGGGCGATCAGTGCACGCTGCGATCTGCGCTACAGCGCGCGAACGCATTGAGCGGCGATGACGAAATCCGCTTCAACATTCCACTCAGCCAACCGAACTGCAACTCCGGTGGCTGCTACATCAACCTGAATAGTCCGCTGCCTGCACTGGCAACCAACGTTCGCATCATTGGACCAGGCGGCACCCTGCTAACCGTGCGACGTATCAGTGGAGGTGATTATCGAATCTTCACAGTGACGGCTGCGACCGACGTGACGATCTCCGGGCTCGTGATCTCCGGTGGCAGGCCCTTCGGCGTCAGTTCAGGCGGCGGTATCGCAAACGCCGGCAATGCAACCGTCAATATCGTCGACAGTGTAGTTCAGAACAATTTCGGCGGCGCGGTTGGAGGCGACGGCGGCGGTATCGCGAACGGGAGCGGCGGCACAGTGAACATCATCAACAGCACTGTCGCCGAGAACACCGCGAACGTGCCGGTTGCGGATGGTGCGAGCGGCGGTGGCGGCGGCATCATCAATTCAGCCAACGGCACGGTGAATATCACCAACAGCATAATCTACGGCAACAAGGTTACGGGCGGTCTACGCAACAGCGTCATGGTCGGCGGCGGAATCTACAACTCGTCGACAGGCACAGTTAACATCACCGGCAGTTTCGTCTCGAGCAACGTGCTGACTGTAACGCAAGCCATTGGTGCGTACGGTGGAGGCGGCGGTATTGCGAGTGCAGCGGGCACCGTGAATGTCACGAACAGCGTTGTGAACGACAACTTCGTATCGGGTGGCGATCCGTTTACGCCGGCCGGCGTAAAGGGCGGCGGCATTTTCAACCAGGCGACGGGTGAGGTGAACGTTACCGGGAGTGTCTTTTCGAATAATCAACTCAACGGTTCCGGCGGAGCGATTTCCAACATTTCAGGAAGTTTGAGAATCGTTAACAGCACCGTGACTGCGAACAAGGGTATGGGCGGCGGCCTGTTTGGCCAGGGCGTCGTCAAGAGCTCAATCATCGCGAAAAATATTTACGGCGCGCTCGCCAACGTCGATGTATCGGGCACCTTCGCGTCCGAGGGTTTCAATTTCATCGGCATCGAAGACGGAAGC
>DASSEB010000103.1:0-12692 GCA_035696765.1 Pyrinomonadaceae bacterium
GGTCTGACGTCGTCAGACGTAGTCGATACAGCGAATGCGCTGCTGCTGCGCGACTCGGTCGATATCCTGCTGCGGAAAGTCGACACGTTGCTGGAGACGCTCAAGCGTCGCGCACTCGAATTCAAGAACACGCCGCAAGTCGGACGCACGCACGGCATTCACGCCGAGCCCACTTCCTTTGGTTTGACTTTCGCACTCTGGTTCGACGAGATGCGTCGTAATCGTGAGCGACTGCTGCGAGCTGGAGACGCAGTCGCAGTCGGAAAGATCAGCGGCGCTGTCGGCGCATTCGCGCATCTCGATCCCACCGTTGAAGAACGCGTTTGCGCGCGTCTCGGATTGAAAGCGGCGCCGGTTTCCACGCAGGTGATCCAAAGAGATATTTACGCGGAGTACCTGACCACGCTTGCGATCATCGCCTCCTCGCTCGAAAAGTTTGCCCTCAACGTTCGCCACTGGCAGCGCACCGAAGTGCGCGAGGCGCAGGAGCGTTTTACGAAAGGGCAAAAAGGATCGAGCGCAATGCCGCATAAACGCAATCCGATCATTTCGGAACGCATCTGTGGCATCGCGAGAGTGGTCAGAGCCAATAGCATCGTCGGGCTGGAGAACGTCGCGCTGTGGCATGAACGCGATATTTCTCATTCGTCAGCCGAACGAGTGGTCCTGCCCGATTCGAGCACCGCGTTGGACTACATCCTGCAAAAAGCGATCGGATTGATCGATGGACTTGTAGTCTACCCGGAGCGAATGCTGGAGAATCTAAACGCGACCAAAGGATTAATCTTCAGCGGTCAACTCCTCCTGGCCCTGACAAACAAAGGCCTCGCCCGCGAGACTGCTTACGATCTCGTGCAGCGCAATGCGATGAGAGTTTGGGATGAGGATCGAGACTTTCGCGAGCTGGTGAAGGCTGACGAAGATATCAAGTCACACTTGTCCGCGGCGGAAGTAGATCGAATCTTTTCGCTGGACCACTACCTGCGTAACGTCGATTCGATCTACCAGAGAGTTTTCAGTAACCAAGCACAATGATTTTGTGCTTTTTGTGCCATTTTGGGCCTATTTTGCCGAAAACTTCTCGGCAAAATTTCCGATGATCGGGAGCTTGAAGTATTGGCCCTGAAAAGCCTTGATCAAACACAGAACCCATCCAATCAGGACGCCAATAATTAGGGCTATCCAAATCAAGGTTGCGAGCAGCGATACCAACGTGCTTATTGCACCTGAAATCTGACTGCTAATTACGAGCAGGATAGCCACGAAAATCCAAAGCACGATGCCAATCACGCCGAACACAACATTGAACAGGAGCGACTGCATCGCGTGAAACCGGACCAGGCGACTATCTTTTTCGATCAGGAAGAAAATCAGGCCGGAGACCCACCCAAACACGTACGACAGCAACGCGGCAATGTTCTCATCGAGACCGGTACTCGATTTCTTGACCGGAACGGGCGACTGGTTGCTCACTTGGACGGGCGGCGGGTTTTGCATTATAAGTTTCTCCTGTCGGAAGCGTTTCGAGCGGACGTTTACGAGCCGGAGATATTATTCTAACAAGTGCTTTGTAGGCAATGTTTTGTTAAGTCGACGGGGCAGGAGCGAAATGAAAGCCAAAGTTTACGTAAACCTGAAATCCGGAGTTCTCGATCCGCAGGGAAAAGCGATCCAGCATTCGGTCGAGCTGCTCGGCTTTTCCGGTATTTCCGACGTGCGGCAGGGAAAGTATTTCGAGATTGCGCTCGACGGTTCGATGGACGACCAGCGTGCGCGTGAATCGGTCGAGAAGATGGCGCGAGAAGTTTTGTCCAACCCCATAATCGAAGACTACCGCGTGGAGATTGAAGCGTGAAATTCGGAGTTATCGTTTTTCCCGGTTCGAATTGCGATCACGACGCTTACCACGTGATCTCAAAGCACGTGGGTCAGCCGGTCGATTTCATCTGGCACCGCGAGACGGACTTGTCGACTTACGATGCCGTGATTCTTCCGGGCGGCTTTTCTTACGGCGATTACCTGCGCGCCGGAGCACTCGCGCGTTTTTCACCCGTGATGAATTCGGTGAAGAAGTTTGCCGAAAGCGGCCGCTTCGTCCTCGGCATCTGCAACGGGTTCCAGATCCTCTGTGAAGCCGGACTGCTGCCGGGTGCGCTAATTCGCAATCGAGATCTGCATTTCATTTGCGAGCACATTCACGTGCGGGTGGAAACGTCTGACAGTCCTTTTACTAATGAACTGCCGTCAGGCACCGTGCTGCGCATCCCGATCGCGCATGCCGAAGGAAACTACATCTGCGACGACGACACCCTCGCGGAACTGCAACGCGAGCGCCGGATCGTCTTTCGCTATTGCGACAAAGATGGAAACATCACCGCTGCCGCGAACCCCAACGGTTCGCGTGATAACATCGCCGGCATTTGCAGTCGCGAACGCAACGTGCTCGGCTTGATGCCCCATCCCGAACGCGCTTGCGAAGACCTGCTCGGATCGAGTGATGGTCGCGATATCTTCCGCTCACTGGCCGCCACTCTGGCAGCCGCGGTTTGAAACTCTTATGAAACGAATACTACCGTTCATCATCATTCTCGCCGTTCTCGCCATCGCACTGGGCAGCGCGTGGTACTTGACGCGCTCCATCCCGTCTTCGAATACCGTAGTCGGAAGCCAACAGCCAGTGCCGCGGTCTACGTCGTCCGCGTCTCCGTCATCGCCGGGTTCGCAAACACCGGCTCCGCAAACGGTGGCCAACGCGGGCGACCCGGGTGCAGAGCCGCCTCATGTGCTTGGACCACCGACAGCGCCCGCGCAACTCGAAGAGTTTGGTGATTTCGAGTGCCCGCCGTGCGGTATGTTTCATCCGATACTCGAACAGATGCATCAGGAGTTTGGCGATCGATTAGCGATAACGTTTCGCGAGTTTCCGCTCGTGCCGGCTCATCAGCACGCTCTCGCGGCAGCAAGCGCGGCTGAAGCTGCCGGATTGCAAGGCAAGTTTTGGGAAATGCACGATCTGCTTTACGAGCGTCAGAAAACGTGGAAGACGGAGTTTGACGTGCGCCCGGTTTTTGAAGGTTACGCCAGGGAGATCGGTCTCGACCTTGAGCGTTACAGGCGCGACATGGCCGGCGAAGTCGTAGCCCAACGAATTATGCAGGATGGTAAGCGCGGACACTCGCTGGATGTGAAGGGCACGCCAACAGTCTTTCTAAACGGCCTCGAGGTGCCATTCGAATCGCTTGCGGCCGAACGCCTGCGCGTCTTTATTCAAAGGGAGATTGACCGCGCCGGCAAGCAGAAATGAAGCGAACCTGGCTTTACGCGGCTGCCGCGCTCCTTGCACTGCTGGGACTTGCCGACGCAATCTATCTCACCGTTGAACACGTCACTGGTCAAAGTGTCCGCTGCACAATCGTCGCAGGCTGTTCGGAAGTACTCAGCAGTTCCTACGCGGTTGTGGCTGGCATTCCTCTGGCGATGGTCGGCGCCGCTGCCTACTTCAGCGTCTTTGACCTCGCGCTACTCGCCGCGTTTGGATATCGAGTTGCCGCCACTCTGTTAACTCCGCTCGTCATCGCGATGTTCCTCGTTAGCCTCTGGTTAATCTACTTGCAGGCGTTTGTCATTCATGCGTTTTGCCAGTTCTGTTTATTCTCAGCCGCGATCACGTTTGCGCTGTTCGTGTGCGTGCTCGTGGCGCGACGAGTCAAATCCGTGTAAGGTATTCCCTTCAAAACACGACTAAGAAGGTGATGAGATGGTTCAGCAGCAACCAACAGTCTCGGATATGTTTCGCCGCGCGCAGGCAATGCGACAGGAGCATTCCGATTGGACGTACAAACAGGTCCAGGACGCGCTGGTCCAGGAGTTTTCAGGAGCAGCATTTCCGCCACTTTACAACCTGACGATTCCCGAACAGGACGCGCGCGCGCCGGAAGAAGATTGGACCGCGGGTCTGCCGATCGTTCGCCGCGGCATTCAATTTGAGGACTGGAAGGAAGTCGCAGCGGGAATAATCATCTCTCTGGAACAAACGGAAAACTACGAACGCGCTCGCGGCCCGGAGGGGAATCGCGACGATTGGCACGATCGGAATGTCGGCATCGATGAAGCTGTGGCCAAGGGCGTCGGCAAATGGATGCCGGAAGAGTTGATTGCGCTCGCGGAAAGAAAAGTGAAGAAGTAAAACCAGCCACGGATTACACGGATTTGATCTGCGTGAGCTGGAGAAATAGTCATGAGTCTTCTTAAAAATCTATTTCAGGATCCAGACTACCAAACTACCGATCCGCGCAAGCCGGAAGAGATCGACGATCCGGAGATCATCATCAGCCCCGATACGCGTCGCGAGAACCGCATGCCGCCGGGGCAGTCGCGCACGAAGAAGTGGCCGGTGCTCGATGCGCACGGCACGCCGGATGTCGATCTTGAAACCTGGTCGTTTGAAGTTGACGGCCTGGTGGAACATCCGCAGAAGTGGTCGCTCGATGAGTTTATGCAACTCGGCGCGGTGCGCGTGTACGCCGACTTCCATTGCGTCACACGCTGGTCTCGTCTCGATAATGTCTGGAGCGGCGTCTCGACGCGGGAAGTCGCGCGGCTTGCAGGTGTAAAACCGGAAGCGAAATTTGTCCTGGCGCTGGCTTACGATTATGGTTGGACCACAAACGTTCCGATCGAATACTTCCTTAAAGAAGACTCGCTCTTCGCATGGTCGCACGACGGCCAGCCAATCCCACCTCAGCACGGCGGCCCGGTTCGTTTGATCATTCCGCAGCTCTACGCGTGGAAGTCGGCGAAGTGGGTCAAAGGCGTGCGCTTCCTCGAGCACGATCAAGCCGGCTACTGGGAAGAAGGTGGCTATCACATGCGCGGCGTCCCGTGGGGCCCTGGAGATGGTGAGCGCTTTCGCTGGTAGCCACAAAAAGGCACAAAATGCACATAAAAAGGCACGCGACAGAAGACATCATGCATCTTGCCGAAGTTGATTACAGTGCTGCTTAAATCATTTTGTGCCTTTTGTGCTTTTTTGTGGCTAATCGTTTTTGAGGCATGTCTGAGTCGAAGGTAAGAGACGCAGCCGCGGTTATCCTTTTGCGGCAGGATACTGATCCGCTGAATCCGGAACTGTTCTGGGTCAAGCGCAGCGATGCGCTCGCGTTTCTGGGTGGCTTTCACGCTTTTCCCGGCGGGCAGATTGATCCGGGCGACGCCGAGGTCGACGTTCGTAACGCACCGGATCCGCAAACCGCAGCGATGATCAGCGGCGGCGCGCGTGAGCTCTTTGAAGAGTTGGGTGTTCTCGCCGTCCGCGGCGGCGAGACGCTGACGAAGGGTCAACGCGCTTCATTGCTCGACGATCTCGAAACCGGACGCATGTCGTGGCCCGCGCTGCTGAGTCATTACGAGCTGCACCTTGACGCGCGCGATTTTACGTACGTCGGCCGGTGGGTCACGCCGCCTTTCAATGCAAGACGTTTTGACACTTGGTTCTTTCTCGTTACCTGTCCCGCGAAGCAGGAACCAAACGTGATCGCGGGGGAGTTGGCAAGTGGCGAATGGACAACGGCGCGCGAGGCCTACGATCGTTGGCTAAGCGATCAAATCGTCGCGGTACCGCCGACGCTTCACGCCTTGAGAACACTGGCCGACGGCATCACACCGGATCTCGTCGACCGTTTCCTGTCGATTCCGCAGGCGCACGGTGAACCAACTCGCCGGATCACGTTCCGCCCCAATTACATCTGTTTTCCCGTTCGCACTCCAACGCGGCCGCCCGCGACGCATACCTGCTGTTACATCGTTCACAACTCAAAAGAGATGTTGATCTTCGATCCGGGATCGCCGTACGAAGACGAGCAGCAGGCGCTGGCTGAGTGTGTTGACGAAATGATCGCCGAGGGCCGCCAGGTGCGCGAGATAATCTTGACGCACCTGCACCCCGATCACGTGGGCGGCGTCAATGCTTTGAAAGAACACCTGGGCGGCGGAGTTCCCGTTGCCGCGCATGCACAAACGGCTGAAGGTCTCAGCGACGTTCACGTAGATCGCCTGATAAAAGACGACGACGTGATCACTCTTGCAGGCGAACCGCGAATCAGTTTGCGGGCGCTGCACACTCCCGGTCACGCCCTTGGCCATCTTTGTTTTCACGACGATGCGCGCGGCGTTTTGCTGACCGGCGACAATATTGTCGGTATCGGCTCGGTGCTCATCGATCCGCCGCAAGGCAATATGCGCACGTACCTCGACTCACTCGAACGCATGCGTTCATTGCCAAACCTCACCGTGCTGTTTGGCGGCCATGGTCCAGCCATCGCCACGCCTTATCAGAAGATCGACGAATACATCTCACACCGTCTCGAGCGTGAACAAAACATTCTGAAAGCCGTGCGGGCAGGCGCCACCACGCCGCAGGAGATCGTCGCACAGGTTTACACTGACGTTTCGCCGAAAGCCCATGCGATGGCCGAGCGCGCGGTGATCGCACACCTGGAAAAGCTCCGTGACGACGGGATGATCTAAGCCACAAAAAAGCACAAAAGGCCAAAAAGAATAGGGTGATAACTAAGTGAGCCAAGGCTGGTCGAAAGTACGACTGACGCTGCTGATCAATACATGGTTAGAACTCCATAACCGATCGGCTGATTCATCACCGTTCCTCATTTTGTGCTTTTTGTGCCTTTTTGTGGCTATGTTTGTGCGTCTTTGTGGCTGCGGGTAGAATCTCTGTCACCCAAATATGGATTACCCACGTACTCTTCGCGAACTAAGGGCGGCCAGGTATCAACCCCTCTCGGTCAAAGATGAGCTCCGTCTGAATCTAATCAGAAAACTGCGCGCGGGCGAGAAGCTCTTTCCGGGTATCGTCGGCTACGACGATACGGTCATTCCGCAACTCATAAACGCGATTCTTTCGCGGCATAACATCATCCTGCTCGGACTGCGCGGGCAGGCAAAGAGCCGCATCATACGCCTGCTCACCGAACTGCTCGACGAGCGCATTCCGATCATCGCCGGTTCCGAAGTCAACGACGATCCTTTCCGGCCAATCTCCGCTTACGGGCGGCGGGTGCTCTCCGAGCAGGGCGAGTCGACTCCGCTCGATTGGATCGATCGCGATGCGCGCTTCGTCGAAAAGCTCGCCACTCCCGATGTCACCGTTGCCGACATCATCGGCGACGTCGATCCGATCAAGGCCGCAAAAGGCGGTCATCTGCTGAGCGATGAACTGACGATTCACTACGGCCTGCTGCCGCGCGCGAATCGTGGCATCTTTGCCATCAATGAGTTGCCGGACCTGGCGGGAAAAATTCAGGTCGGTCTCTTCAACATCATGCAGGAAGGCGACGTGCAGATTAAGGGTTATCCGGTGCGCCTTCCGCTCGACGTCATGCTCATGTTCTCCGCAAACCCGGAAGACTACACCGCGCGCGGAAAGATCATCACGCCGCTGAAGGACCGCATCGGCGCTGAGATCACGACGCACTATCCGAAGGAGTTACCTGCGGCGATTGAAATCACGCGGCAGGAAGCCTGGACCGATCGCTTCGACATTCAGGGCCGTCTCGTAGTTCCGGAGTTCATTCGTGAAGTGGTCGAGCAAATCGCTTTTGAAGCTCGCGAAGACAATCACGTCGACAAGCACTCGGGAGTTTCGCAACGCATGTCGATCACGGTGATGGAGTCGGTAGTTTCGAATGCTGAACGCCGCGCGCTGCTGACGGGCGACGAGTTGATCGTGCCGCGCGTCGCCGACATCTATGCGGCGATTCCATCGATGACCGGGAAGATGGAACTGGAGTACGAAGGCGAGCAGCTCGGCGCCAATCGCATCGCTCGCGACCTCATCAAGCGAGCCGCCGGTGAGATCTTCGAAGGCTATTTCGTCGGGATCGACTTCGCGCGAACCGTGCAATGGTTTGACGAGGGAAACAAACTGTTACTGGCCGATACGGCAAGCGCCTCAGAATGCCGGAACTTGATCGAGGCTGTTCCCGAGCTCCTCGAGACGGCTATGATTCCGTTTGATTTCCAGCGCTCCGATACGCCGCAACTCGTCTCCGCGTGCGAGCTCGTGCTCGAAGGTTTGTATGCTGAAAACAAGATCACTCGCAACGAAGAAGGTGGTTACGCCGCGGTAACCAAGGCGCGCAAGGATCGTCGCGGGATGATCTACGATGACTTAACCGAGACCGGGAAGTACAGCTAATACGAATCTGCAGATTACGCAGATGAAATACCGTTATTCCAAGTTCCAGGGGTTCGATGTCTCTTCCATCAACTTGGGTGAGTTGATGGACAGCATGTCTGATGCCCTGCTCGATTCCGGCTACGACGACGATTACTATTGGACACGCCAACAAAAAAGCACTGACACGTCACTCGACGCGCTGCGCCGCGCACTCCTGCAGGCGCTGATGGACAAAGGCCTCGTAAGCGAGCAACAGATCCGCGAGATGCTCGCGCAAAACGAAGGCAAGTTCAAAGGTTCACTGCTCGAAGAACTACTAAACCAACTCATCGAGCGTCTGGTTGAAGAAGGCTATCTCACCCTTCACGAGGAACAACCACAAAGAAGCGAGCAACAACGCCGGGCCAATGGACCAGGTGAAGTCTCCGATCCCTTGCCGCGAGATGTGCGCTTCGAAGTTACCGAAAAAGGTCTCGACTTCCTCGGTTACAAAACGCTGCGAAACCTGCTCGGAAGTTTTGGGAAGAGCGCTGCCGGCCGGCACGACACCGTCTACCTCTCCACCGGCGTGGAAGCCGCCGCCGCCAGCAAACGCTACGAGTTTGGCGACACAATCAATCTCGACGTTAACACGACGCTGCTTTCCGCGATCCAACGCGAGGGATTGAACGTGCCGCTCAATCTCGAGTACAACGATTTGCACGTTCATCAGTGCGACTACCAATCGTCGTGCGCCACGGTGGTGATGCTCGACTGCTCCCACTCGATGATTCTTTACGGCGAAGATCGATTCACGCCGGCGAAGAAAGTTGCGTTGGCGATGTCACACCTGATTCGCACTCAATATCCGGGTGACTCTCTCAAAGTAGTCCTGTTTCACGATGGTGCCGAAGAACTGCCTCTCGCGAAGCTGGCGACGACGCAGGTTGGTCCTTACCATACCAACACGGCCGAAGGTCTGCGTCTTTCACGTCGCCTGCTTCAGGCGCAACGCAAAGAGATGAAGCAGATTGTCATGGTCACCGACGGCAAACCGACGGCCTGCTTCGTGCAGGGCTCACAACGTCAGGCAACGAAGACTGCAAACGCCAGCCGCCGCCTCTATAAGAATTCCATGGGCGGTGATCCTTTGGTGATGTCCGAAACTTTCAAGGAAGTTCAGGCCTGTCGCAAAGCCGGTATTATGATCAATACTTTCATGCTGGCCAGCGACTACTATCTCGTCGATTTTGTAAAACAGATGTCTGCCATGACCAATGGCAAGGCTTATTTCGCCAACCCTGGAAACCTGTCACAGTTTGTGCTGATAGATTTTCTTCGCAGAAGGACCCGACGAGTCAGGTAATTGCCACAGAGCTTCGCGGATGAATACGGATCAGCGTGATCCATGTTCATCCGTGATGATCTGTGGGAAGAGAAGTTCTTCTCATGCCCAAGTCGAAGACCCCTCAGGAACGAACCGCTTCGCCGTCACGCGGCAGCCGCGTGTTCCTGCCTTACCTGATCCTGCTGCTGGGGTTCTGTTTCACTCTGCTCACCTATTATTATTTTTCCAAACTCACATACGAGCAGGACAAAATCCGCTTCGATGGCGCGGTCCAGGAAATTCACGATCAGGTACGCCTCAGAATCGCCACGTCCATCACGTTGTTGCGCGCGGCCACTGGTCTCTTTGCCGCGAGTGATTCCGTGAACACTGGAGAGTTCGATCGTTTTGTGCAGCAAGTCGAACTCGAGAAAAACTATCCCGGCATTCAGGGGATTGGTTATTCGCAGTGGTTCCGTGCGGAGGACAAGGCGTCGATTATTTCGAGGATGCAGCGCGAAGGTGTGCCGGATTTTCACGTGTTCCCTGACGATTCGCCGCGGCGCGAATACACCGCCATCCTCTACTTACAGCCGGTAGACGACGTTCGCAACAAACGGGCGCTGGGCTTCGACATGTTTAGTGAGGCCGTGCGGCGCCAAGCCATGGAAACGGCACGCGACACAGGAAACCCCACCGCTTCCGGACGTGTACAGTTAATCCAGGAACAAGGAGTACAAGACAAACAGGAAGGCTTTCTCATCTACGCGCCCGTCTACCGAAACACCGGATCGCTTTCGAATGAATCTCAGCGACGTAAGGCGCTCATGGGATTTGTTTACAGCCCGTATCGCGCCGACGATTTCCTCGAACCTGTCGCCGCCGAAAAGCATTACGACGTCGCTTTTCAAATATACGACGGCACCGAATTAACGCGCGCAAACTTGCTTACGGTGAAGCATAACGACGCAGCTCCAGAACCGCGGTTCACAGCGTTTAAAACGCAGGATGTTGCCGGTCGAACATGGACCATAGCGTACGCGACGAAGCCTTCATTCGAGAAGGGCTCGAGTCGTTATGTTCTCAAATACACGGTTATCCTCGGCGTGCTTCTCAGTTTGCTGTTCGCCGCCGTAACGCGCGCTGAAATTCGCGCTCGTTCACGCGCGGAGAGGGCCACGGCGGATGTCCGGGAATCAGAGGCCACGATCAGAAAAACGTTCGGCGAGCGCGAGCAAGCCGAAGAAGCGCTACAACAGACAACACAGGCGCTGCGCGAAGCCGATCAACGCGCGCTGTTGGAATACGAACGCCTGCTCGAAAGGATCAAGGGACTCGCGCAGGTGCTCGGCGCGGCCAGGGAGTTGAAGGCGATTTTCCTCGGTCTTCGCGAATTCACCGAAGTGTCCGTTCCCTGCAACGGCTTCTTCGTCTCACTCTATGATCCCGCTCGTGACATTCGCACTGCCTGTTACGGCTGGGCCGACGGTCAGGAGTTGGACGTATCGGAATTGCCTGCGATGCGTGTCACTGAAACTGGGCCAAACAGCCGCGCTATCCGCACCGGCGAAGTGATCATCACAAACGATTACATGCGCGCGACGAGCGCCAGCCCGGGCGTCATCGTCGGGCCCGATAATGGTTTGCGGCCTGATTCGTCGCTGGCAGTACCGATGGCGGTGATGGGGAGGATCATCGGTACGATCGAGGTGCAGAGTTACGAGGCGAATGTTTACCGTCCTGAACACGTGACGGCGATGAGCATGGCGGCAAACCTTACCGCGGTCGCGGTCGAGAATGTTCGCTTGTTGAAACTGGAACGGACTGCGCGCGAAGCTGCTGAAGAATCGAACCGTTTGAAAGACGAATTTCTCGCCACCGTTTCACACGAGCTGCGCACTCCGCTGACGGCGATCTTAGGTTGGTCCAGGTTGCTTGAAGGCGGCACGCTCGACGATGCAGTCACACAACAAGCGGTTGAAACGATCGGTCGCAACGCAAAAGCGCAGGCGCAAATCGTCGACGACATTCTCGACGTTTCGCGCATAATCACCGGCAACCTCTACATCGATCTGCGCCCGCTGGAAGTCATCCCGGTCGTGGAGAATGCAATCAACGTCGTACGACCAACGGCTGATGCGAAAGGCATCAAGATTGAAACTTACTTCGACGCGGCGCCGGCGACGATCTCCGGCGATGCGAACCGGTTGCAGCAAGTCGTTTGGAACCTGTTATCGAATGCCGTGAAGTTTACTGATAGTGGCGGGCGCGTGTGTGTGAAGGTGTGGCAAGTCGGAGCGACGGTGGAGATCAGAGTTTCAGATACCGGGCAGGGGATCAGTAAAGAATTTTTGCCGTTCGTGTTTGATCGATTTCGGCAGGCTGATAGTACGACGACTCGCCAGCATGGCGGGCTCGGACTCGGCCTCGCCATCGCCCGGCATCTTGTTGAAATTCATGGCGGCACGATCAAGGCTGAGAGCCAGGGCGCGGGTATGGGCGCGACGTTCACGATCAGGCTGCCCTTAGTTGAAGCAGCATTGGGCGCGCCTAACTTCAGCGACGCGAGTCATCGCAAAACCACGCGAGCTACACAGCTATTATCAGGACTGAACGTGCTGCTCGTCGACGATGATTCAGACACCTTGACGCTCATGGCTACGGCGCTGACGAAAAGAGAAGCCAATGTCACGGCGGTGTCTTCCGCGAATGATGCGATCAAAGCGATCACACAAAAACGGCCTGACGTGTTAGTGTCAGACATTGCTATGCCGGATGAAGATGGCTACGGTTTGATTGAGAAAATACGATCGCTCGAGAACGGGCAGAGTGAAACGATTCCGGCGGTCGCGATCACGGCTTATGCGAAAGAAGAGGATCGCAGGCGCGCGCTATCGTCAGGATTTCAAATTTATTTGGCAAAGCCGGTAGAGTTGACTGAATTGATTTCAGTGGTGGCGCGAGCGGCGCGCAGGGATTTCTAGCGTGGTTGCAGTCTTTGCGCCTTCGAGCAAATATGTTCCTACGCTTTTATGACGCTAACTCGCATCAACGATATTCAGATGGCCTACACGGACGCGGGCAGTGGCGATCCCGTCGTGCTCATTCACGGCTATCCTTTCAACAGAACGCTTTGGACGGAACAGGTCGAAGCGTTGAGCAGCAGTTATCGTGTCATCGCGCCCGATCTGC
>DASSEB010000104.1:0-12813 GCA_035696765.1 Pyrinomonadaceae bacterium
ATGTGGACCTGGTAGTCGCCGCTCTCGTGCAGCAGCTTCGCCATCTGGATCATCTGACGTTCCGACCCGCCCTCGATGAAGCCATGACCGATTTGCAAGACGTTTGGCTTTGGCATTTATCGTGACGCGGTTCAGTACTTCGTAACCATGCGAAAGTAAAGTCGATCGCGTAAGTCATACGCGCGTAGCAGGAGTCGTGGTGCGATGCGCAACATCATCACGGTGAACGCGGTCTTGCGATTACGAAAGAATCGATTGGCTTCCGTCAGGCCCTGTATTGCTCCGGCTGTGTCGCCGGAAAAGAAGGCGTGCTTCCCTTCGTAGAAATTCAACAACGCACGAAATCGCCGTTGATGAAAGTCAACGCTGGCTTCCTCCGAAGGAGTCAATTGCATCGTCTGCTTGATTTTGTCGAGCACTCGAATTATGTGCCGGCTTAACAATATCGGATCGGCAGTGAGGCTGCCTGAACGTCGGCGGTAACGAGCGAGCACGTCCCGGTGATAAGCAATGCGTCCTCCGTGTTTGATAACTCGCAACCAGAGATCGAAATCCTCCGTGCTGCGCAGCGACTCGTCGAAGAGTCCGGCACGAATTATCGTCTCGCGACGAGCTATGGAACAGTTTGAAACGTTGCACTCCTGCGCGATGAGTCGTTCGAAAGTGACTTCGCCCGTTGAAGGGCACTGCGTCATGAACTCTTCGCCGTCTTGTGACTTGCCTCCAAACATAATCACGTTTGGATAAAGCACGTCGATGGTTGGATCCGCCTGTATTCGCGCCACCTGAACTTCGAGATAGTTTGGCAGCCACAAATCGTCCGCATCGAGGAAGGCGAGTAATGAGCCGCGAGCGGCTTTAATACCGGTGTTGCGCGCCGCACTGACTCCCCGGTTCTCTTGTTTGATATAGACGATGCGCGACATGTACGGCGCAAGCGCGCGTTCCAGAGCCTCTGTATCGGGAGAGCCGTCGTTGACGACGATAATCTCGTAATCAGTAAAGGTTTGCGCCAGGACAGACTCAATCGCCTCACCAATAAACTCGGTGACGTTATACGCCGGGACTATGACACTGACGAGAGGCGATCCGCTTTGGTCCAAACAAACAACTCCGTTACTTTCAGTTTACTGTCGTAGTTGAGCCTTAATCTACTTAACGTCCATGTTAGCCGACGATGGAAGATCTCGCCACAACGGCCGCCTCAGGGGTTTACCCTACTTTCCGGTGCCGATCTGCCGCTGTCCCTCAACAAATCTTCAATCATGCCGAGCCCGGGCGGAGGGCGTAGCTTGCCGCCGCCGAATCGTTTTCTGCGAATTAAACAGTCAATCACAGTGAGTTCATCGCTCGCGTTTAAGGTGTGAACTCCAAGCACGTCTTTGTCCCAGTTCGGGAGGACCTTCGCAACCTCCACTTCGCTGTATTCGGTGGGACTGAGGCTCGTAATCTGATTGATGACGGTTGCGTAACCATACCTCATCGAGCTGTCCTGGCTCGGTCGGTACACCACATTATTGGACGAGAAAAGCCGCCCGCCCGGCCGCGCCGATCTGACATCGGACACCACAGGATTGCGCGCATGCGGTTTCCATGGCCCAAACAAGCTATCTGAGTAATACAGGTGCAACTCGTCCCAGTTGACCAACACACCTTCTTCCTGAATGTTCACGAACATCCACCACGTGCCGTTTACTTCGGCCACCGTCGCGTCCAGCGGGTGCTTCGCTTCGAGCAACACGTGCTCGAGTTTCCAGTCGAAAGGAAAAGAAGCGGAACGATAAAGCCCGACCACATTCTTGTCGCCGGTTTCGGGAATCATGTAGTAATCGCCGCGCCATTCAAAGACGAAGGGGTAAGACAGGTGGCAGTCCAGTTTCAATACTTCGGCTGGACCACTCACGATCCCGTTTTGATCGACCTGGACTACGGAAATGTGCGCTCGACCGACGTCGTTCACATAGTCTTCGAAGAAAATGTAGTACTTTCCACCGGCTTTGATCGTGAACGGATCGGCCCAGAAACGATCGGGAGGAGGAACCAGGTATTTGAACTCACCCTGAGCGAAACGATAGGCCAATACCCACTGCTCGGAAGAGGAGAGCTTTTCGACAGTGCGCGCAGCCGCTCGCTCGGAGAGATTGAAAAACATCTGGCCCATCGCAGCGTTTGTCGGCGCAAATAAGTCTTCGCGGCGTCGTGTAACCTCGACCGCGTGCTCGTATCGTCCGTTGCGCAGATCGGCAAGACTACGCGCGACGAACGCCGCCGCCTTCCAGTAACACTCGTTGTTGTTCAATCCCACCGAGAACCTGCTGAGCATCGGCGATACCGATTGGTAAAGGAGTCGTTCTCCACGACCGTTGAGAGATCTTAACGAGGAGAACGTGAGTGGCTCCCCACTCAACATTTCTCTGAAGCCCGGCGGCACTTTTTCATCCGTTCCAAACGCATAAAACCACACGCCGTGCCTAGCCAGGCCGGCAAAGTTCGACTTCAACTCGGTTCGCACAAAACTAATGAGCACATCCAAGTCGGCGGCTTTGATCTTATCGACCTCATCTGGTCCCACACCTGGCACCGCACCGACCAGATCTTCGATGCTGACCGGCTCCAACGCATCCGTCGGCACGGGAAACATCCTCCGGTCCATGCGGTTGTACAGTCTGTACAGCAAACTCTCCCGAGTATTTGCTGCCGGAGGAACTTTCACAACCAGCTCAAACGTTGCCACACCTGAAGCTGTCACATTCTCGACAGCCTTGCGCACCCAGCGCGGCTGCACAAAAGAGTCGATGATTATTCCAAGTCTTAGGGCGAAGGATTTAGCAGGTTGTGCCGTCATTATCTACACGGGTACAGGCACGGCATTGCGCTCGTCGGATTTAGACATGCGGGGGTAGTGGTCGATGTACTGGCGGTGCCACAGTTCGAGTATCAGAAGACCCCAAAGAGCAAACGAATGATCGCGACGTCCTTTGTGGTGCTCGTCCAGAATGAGGTCGACATACTTGGAGTTAACGTAACCGCGTTGTCGCGTGCGAGGTTCGCGCAATGTTTCCCGAATCTGGTCGCGCAACTGATGGTTGATCCATTGTTCGAGCGGTATGCCGAAGCCTTGTTTCGGCCGGTCCAGGATCTCTGACGGAATCAAATCCTTCGCGACTCGTTTTAGCAGGTGCTTTGTTTCGGTGCCTGCCAGCTTCAGCGACGCCGGGACTTTGGTGACGAATTCGATTAGCTTGTGATCCAGCAGCGGCACCCGCACTTCGAGTGACGTTGCCATACTCATGCGGTCGACTTTGGTCAGGATGTCTCCGGGTAAATAAGTCTTGCCGTCGATGTAAAGCAACTGGTCCAGCGGTTCGTTTGTCTTGACTCGACTAGCGTACTCACGAAAACTGCGCGCGACCTGGTCCTTTGTGTGCAACGCGTTCTGAAACTCGCGCGTGTAAAGCGACTCTTTACCCAATTCAGTGAAATAAGAAAGGCTGTCGAGATAGCGATCGATCGGATCGAGCGAGATGTTGTGGAGATAATTGCGGCCCCACGCGCCGTGCGGCAGACGATAACTCAACGGCCGCATGACACCCGCTCGCAACGCCTTCGGCAGCGAGGAGAAAGCACGGCGGCTTTCCTGGACCACGTAGTGCGTGTAACCGGCGAACAGCTCGTCGCCGCCGTCGCCGGACAACGCCACCGTGACGTGATCGCGCGCGAGCTTTGAAACCATGAACGTCGGTATCGCGGAAGGATCGGCGAACGGTTCGTCGAAGTGCCAGACGAGGTCGTCGATGACATCGCAGATTTGCGGAGTAACGAAAAACTCGTGATGGTCCGTGCCGAGTTTCTTCGCGGTCAGGCGCGCGTACTTGAGTTCGTTGTAACTGTCCTCATGAAACCCGATCGAAAACGTCTTGACCGGTTGATTCATATTTTGCGCCATCAGCGCAACGATGGTGCTGGAATCTATGCCACCGGACAGGAACGCTCCGAGTGGCACCTCTGAAATGAGTCGCAGGCGCACGGACTCGTTGAGCAGCGCGCGCAGTTCCTCGAGATAGTCCTCCGGTCGTCGCGACTCTGCCGGCTCGAAGTTGAAGTCCCAATACTGTTGAATCGCGACGCGGCCTGACGAGAAGGTCAAATGATGTCCCGGAGGCAGCTTGTAAATGTTTTGAAAGATGCTGAGTGGATCCGGAACGTAACCGAGCGTGAAGTACGCATCGAGCGCTTCGAGGTTGATTTCGCGTTGCACGTCCGGGTGTTCGAGGATCGACTTGATCTCCGAACCGAACACCAGCGTTCCTCCCGGCGTCACGGTGTAATAGAGCGGCTTCTTTCCGACTCGATCGCGGGCGATGTAAAGTTCGCGCTTTTTGTCGTCCCAGATCGCGAAAGCAAACATACCGCGCAGGTGATTAGCGCATGATGGACCATACTCTTCGTAAGCATGGACGATCGCTTCGGTGTCAGAGTGGGTCTTAAAGGTGTGGCCGCGTTTTTCGAGCTCGCTTCGGAGTTCGTGGAAGCTATAGATCTCGCCGTTGAAGACGATACTGACCGAGTCGTCTTCGTTTGAGATGGGCTGGGCGCCGCCGGCCACATCGATGATGGAGAGCCGCCGCATGCCGAGCGAGACCCCGTCTTTCCGCAGGTAGCCGTCGTCATCTGGACCGCGATGCCTGATCACATCGCACATGTCCAGGAGCAAGCACCCGCGCCTGACGTAATCTCGGGCGTTTCGGTCCCAGTAGTCTACAAATCCCGCGATACCGCACATAATTTATCTAAACACTAAATCATTACACGATTTCAACTATCCGGCCGGTAAAAGTGTTTACCATAGAAGAAACCCGCCAGCTCCCACAAGGGCAGCTCATGCGAGAAACGCTCAGATTGCCGGAGATTAGCGAGCCGCAACATCCCCCGCAACGCCCGGCCATAAAAATAACGCGGCACTCCCCAAACATAAGCCACCGGCTTCGGACGAATGCGATCCAGCACGGCCATCGACACGCTCTGCCAGAAACACCACGAGCGATGATACCTTTTTGTCAGCCGCTCGCGGGGAATGAAATGGTAAACAATCAATTGCGGCAGATACATCCCGCGCGCACCCGCCGCTTGCAGGCGCTCGTACATGTCCTCGTCTTCACACGACAACAAGCGCGTGCCGCTGCGGCCGAGGGCAGTCGAGTATGGACCGACTCGCTGCAACACTTCACGTCTGAAAACCGCATTCCCTCCCATCAGAATTCCCGGATACGCGTCGTCGAATGGGACTTCCTTGTCGCCGCCGTCAACAATGCCGACGACCGCTCCGTACTCCTTCGGCAGCCACCCCGGAACTTCGCCTTCAAAGCGCGGCAGATACGGCCCACCGATAAAATCTACTTCACTGTTTTTGAACGCCGCGAGAATTGTCTCATACCACGAGGCATCGATCTCTTCGTCGTCGTCGATGAAACCGACCAGATCGCCGGTCGCTGCCGCTATGCCTGCGTTGAGTGCGGGTGACCGGCCCTGCTGTTTTTCGAAAACATACGACACGCGGCCGTTCGACGCTTGAGCGTACTGACTAACGACAGCCTTGGTATCGTCCTTTGAGTTGTTATCGACAACGATGATGTTGACGGTCAACTCACGCGGAACTCGTGCACGCAAAAGGCTGTCGAGCGCCTGCTTGAGCAGGCCGCTGCGATTGTAAGTAGGAATGACGACGTCGAGCCGCATCATTGAGTCTTTGTCAGGATTGTCGTGTCGTCCCGCACCGCTCCCGGCGCACTGCTCAAATACGTCTTCGGCGATAGCACGATCTGATCGAGCGATAGACCATCTTCGCGCACTTGAATTCGTATCGTGTGTGTGCCGCTCGTCGCAAAGTAAACGAGCGGGCCGAGTTCTCCCACGCCCCAGCCGTTGTCCTGCCAGCCCCAGCCACTCAAACCGCAGGCAAAACAATCCTCCAGGTTGATCACTTCCGCACTCGTGCTTCCGATCCGGCTCTTCGCTGCTCCCTGCTCGTCCACACTGTCATTGAACTGCACGAAGATCGAGTCGTTGAAAGGATCGTCATTCTGCGCCTTCCCGCGAATCCATAACCGGTAAGCAGTGCCGGCCTGCGCCGTAAATTGCAGTTCGACATAAGTGCCGGGATTCGCGAGCGCATTGCTCAGTTTTGCCGCGCCACCGTCCGGGTTATGCAAGCGCAAACTTCCCGCGGCTGTCGCATCGTCGATCACTTGATAGTTTCCGACACTTACGCCGTCCGTCGCATACAGCACCACGTCTACTGGACCTGTTGTCGTCGTCTTCGGCAGGATCGTAGTGTCGTTCGTCAATGCGCCCGGTGCAGTCGTCAGGTACGTCTTCGGAGACAACACGATCTGATCGAGCGACAACCCGTCTTCGCGAGGCTGAATACGCAAGGTGTGTGTTCCGCTCGTTGCAAAGTAAACGAGCGGGCCGAGCTCTCCGACGCCCCAGCCATTGTCCTGCCAGCCCCAGCCACTCAAACCGCAGGAAAAACAATCCTCCAGATTGATCACTTCCGAGCTCGTGCTCCCGATCCGGCTTTTCGCAACGCCCTGCCCATCCTGACTGTCGTTAAACTGCACGAAGATCGAATCGTTGAACGGGTTGTCATCCTGCGCCTTGCCGCGGATCCACAAGCGGTATCCGATTCCCGCCTGGGCCGTAAACTGCAATTCCGCGTAAGTCCCCGGCTGCGCGAGTGCGGTGCTTAGTTTCCCTGCCCCTGCATCCGGATTATCGAGGCGTGCTCCACCCGCGGCTGTCGCATCATTCACGACTACATAGTTTCCGACCCTTGTAGCTTCTGCGGCGTACAGCACCACGTCTGATGAAGACGTCGGCGTTGGGGTCGGTGTCGGTGTCGGTGTCGGCGTTGGCGTCGGTGTCGGCGTTGGCGTTGGTGTCGGCGTTGGCGTTGGCGTTGGCGTCGGCGTTGGCGTTGGTGTCGGTGTGGGCGTCGGGTTCGGGCCGCCACTCTTGCCGAGGATCGTGGTGTCGTTCTTTAACGCGCCGGGCGCACTCGTCAGGAACGCCAGCGGAGATAACACGATCTGATCGAGCGACAGACCATCTTCACGAGGCTGAATCCGCAACGTGTGCGTGCCGCTCGTCGCGAAGTAAACGAGCGGACCGAGTTCGCCCACGCCCCAACCGTTGTCCTGCCAGCCCCAGCCACTTAACCCGCAACCGAAACAATCCTCCAAATTGATCACTTCCGAACTCGTGCTTCCGATCCGGCTCTTCACTGCACCCTGGTCGTCCACGCTGTCATTGAACTGCACGAAGATCGAATCGTTGAAAGGATCGTCATTCTGCGCCTTGCCGCGAATCCACAACCGGTAAGCAGTGCCCGCCTGCGCTGTAAATTGCAGGTCCACATACGTACCCGGATTTGCGAGCGCGTTGCTCAGTTTCCCTGCCCCCGCATCGGGATTGTGCAAGCGCGCGCCGCCCGCTGCGGTCCCATCGCTGATCACTTGATAGTTTCCGGCGCGCGTGCCTTCCGCCGCGTACAGCACCACCTCCTGCGTCTGCGCCAGCCGGTAATTGGCTACAAACGTTCCACCACCGTTCACAGTGTGAGTTGCAGCACCACCATCGGACCACGAGTCAAACTCATACCATTGCCCGTTGAACTGTTGCGGCGAAACCGCACTCAACGTCCGAACAACTCCGGCAACGGTGGATACATTGAGCGGCGTATTCTGCGGCTGGTCATCCAACTTGATTTTCAAACCCGACGGGTTCGTATCGAAATTGATCGTTTCGACTATCGGCAGAATGTCACGAAACGACGTATGCGTTAATCCGCTCGAATCTTTCACCGTCAGGTAAATGCGATACCAAACGTCTGTTGCCGTCTCACCCGTGGTTGGAATCGTAAACTGGCCCGACGTTGTGCCGGAGAACGCAGGGATAAACGGATGCGTGTGTGTGTTGTGATGAAAGTCGACCTGCCACGTGACAGCGCTTGCCGGTAGGCCACCATCTTCAGCGTCGGTGCCTGTTCCGGCGTATTGAATGATATCGCCGCCGCGATAATGCGTGCCCACGGACGGAAGCGTTATCGTACCAACAGGCGCACTTCCGGCAATCACCGTGAGCTGCGCCGCTTGAGATGAGACGGTGCCAAACTGGTTCGAAACAACGCAAACGAAGCTCGCTCCATTGTCAGAAAGCTGCGGCGAAGCAATCGTGAGCGTCGGTGAATTCTGGCCGCTGAGATTTGATCCGTCACGTTGCCACTGGTACGACAGTGGCGCCGCACCGGAAGCCGTGACTGTAAAGCTCGCTGGTTGGCCCACCGCAACCGTGACGTTCGCAGGTTGCGTAGTGATGCGCGGCGTGTCCTGCTTGGTGAACTCAACCTTGAAGACCGCGCCATCCGTATTCGTGTCGAGACCGCGTTCGAGATAGTAGAGCGTGCCGTCGTCCGCGACTTTCAGATCGACGGGATAGTACGAATAACTCAGCAAGACTTCAGAGCTCAGATCGCTGAGCCGCAGCGATCGAATCCACCCGCCGCAGAAATCCGCATAGAAATACGAACCGCTGTACTTCGATGGAAACTGCAACGTTGCAGGTTCGTAGAAAACACCGGCGGTAATCGCACAACCCAGCGAAAGATCGTCAAAGCCGTGACCATAAACCAGAAGCGGACTCTGAAATCGCGGATCACTGGTAACGCCTTCCGTGTCAGGCCAGCCGTAATTTGCGCCAACTACTCCTCGATTGATCTCTTCCCACGTCTCCTCGCCGACGTCGTTGATCAGCATGCGTATGCCATCAGCTTTGGAGAACGCAAAGCTGTAAGGGTTTCGCAAACCGAGCGCCCAGATCGCCCGGTTCTTACCGGTCGTGCTGAGAAAGAAAGGATTGTCGGCGGGAATCGAGCCGTCGCTATTGATGCGCAGGATCTTTCCGAACAGGTTTGCAGTCGTTTGTGAATTGGCGCCGTTTCGATCGTCTCCGACCGCGATGTATAACTTGCCGTCCGATCCAAAACGCAGGTTGCCGCCCTGGTGCCAGCCCAGTTCACCGACCAGTTGATCGAGCTCAAAGATTACGACCTCGCTGGCCGGGTCCGCACTCGTACCGGCCGTGAACCGGCTGACGCGGTTGTGCAGCACCGGAGTTTTGGCCGTGTAATATACGTAGAAGAAGTGGTTGGTCGTGAAGGCGGGGTCCAACGCAATGCCGAGTAGACCATGCTCGCTAAAAGAGTCAACGTCCAACGTCAGAAATGGCGTGGATCGAAGCACGCCGTTTTCGATGACTCTTATCGTGCCGTCCTGCTGCAAGACGAGTATTCGCCCATCGGGCAGCAGCTCCATGCGCGTTACGCTAAACATTCCCGTAGCCACTTGCGTCACGACGAATCCGTCCGGAACGTCAGCCGCGCTACTCGGTGTCTCAAAGAGCAGAATGATTGCAAGCACACAAAGAACCACGGATAACAAAAAAGAGTTTTTTGCGGTCATCTTAATTTTTACTCGTTTGAGCGTTTGTGCCTTTTTGTGGCAACCGGCGGTCAGCTAGACGCTTGCGAAGGAACCCCCAGAAGAAGCTCAGTTCGACTTCATAATGAAACTCCATTTCAGGCTCGTTCTTCAACCGGTATTTCATCCAGAGATACACATCGGAGAGAGCGCGCCGGTAGACATGAGCGGGAACGTCGAGCACGCGCATCTTGGAAGCTTCGAAATCGTCCGCTCTCATCACGGCATAAAAATAACCGTGACCACGATACCAGCGGCGATGGTAGTCTTTCGTCAGACGTTCCTTCAGCACCTGAGCGTACACCACGAGATCGGGAACATACATTAGACGTTTATTCGCGGCAGTTAGTCGCAACTGAAACTCGTGGTCTTCCATCGAGCCGATGCTGCCCTTAACGCGCTGCAACTCCGGTTGAAACAGCCCGACATCCGCAAACACCGAAGCTTTTACGGCGAGGTTTGCGGCGACGAGTCCCGGACCATTGCGCACGTCCAAATCGACAGGTTTGTCGCCGAGATCGAGGAGCGCGAGCGGCGTCCAGTGTTTTGCGGTCAACCAGGCCGGGAACTCCGTTTTGGGTTGCGGTAAAACTCTGCCGCCGATGCAGTCAGCGTTCGGAAACTTGTTGAAACCTTCACGCACGGAGGCGATCCAGTTCGGTGCCGGCCTGATGTCGTCGTCGGTGAAAGCGATCAACCGTCCGCGGGCGGCGGTGATCCCGCGGTTGCGCGCGTGTGAAACACCTTGCGTGCGTTCGAAGCAATAGGTGAGATTTTTCGTCTGGAGTTTATCGCGCAGGTTCTGGACCATGTTGCGCGTGTCGTCGGTGGAGTTGTTGTCGACGACGATGACTTCATAATCGACGCCGCCGTTGTTCTGAGTCAGCAAGCTTTCGAGCGCACCGCGCAAGACATCGCAGCGGTTGTAAGTGCCGATCACTACCGAAACCTCAGGCTCTTTCGCACTCATGCTGTAAATCTGAAATCCCTGTCTAACTACTTGTGGCCGGTTACGAGCGACACGTCTTCATCGTTCGTTTCGGTTGCCAACGCGGGCGGCGGGGAGTGCCGGCAGATATATGGCATATAGAATGTATCACGCAAATGGCGATCGTAATCTATTCGAACCGCGAGACAGCGCCTGCGCCAATCGATATCGATGCCGAACGGCGCCTCGCGATTCCTGATCCCGGTGTCGATAAAATAAACGCCCGGGCCGAGGCCCACTGACGAGCAGTCAAAAACAATCGTACCCGTGCCCGGCTCGAGATCGATCCGCCCGGGCAGCGTTTCACTGCTAAAAAAAGAACACAGGCGACCTTCCTGCGAATAGAACTGCACTTCGAAGATCACGTCAACCAGCGGCTTGAACACTTCGTACTTCAAAACCGCCTTCATCGGCATGCCCGTTTCGAACGACAGGCATTCCTGGTCCTCGTCGTTGTAAAAACTCAAAGACGTGACGACAGCTTCACGCGACGCCTCCTGCCCACCAACGGCGCGCGCCTGTGCGTGAAGGTTGCGCGACGAACTCTCATACAACGCAATCGTCTCCTGCGGATCGCCATCAGCTTCAATGTGCCCGCTCTTCAACAGGATCACGCGGTCGCATAACTTTTGCACCGCTCTCAGGTCATGCGAAATAAACACGATCGTCGTGCCGCTCTTCTTCAACTCCAATATCCGCTGAATGCACTTCTGCTGAAACGCAGCATCGCCAACCGCGAGCACTTCGTCGAGCAACAGAATGTCAGGATCGAGGTGGGCGGCGATCGAGAAACCCAAACGCACGTACATGCCTGACGAGTAACGCTTCACCGGTGTGTCAATGAACTGCCGCAACTCGGCGAACTCCACGATGCTGTCGAGCTTTTTAGTGATCTCGCGGCGCAACATACCGAGTATCGAGCCGTTGAGATAAATGTTCTCGCGGCCGGTGAGCTCGGGATGAAAGCCGGAGCCGACTTCGATCAGCGCCGATAGCCGCCCATTGATCATAATCTCACCCGCGCTTGGCGTCGTGATTCTGGAGAGCAGCTTGAGGATCGTGCTTTTGCCCGCGCCGTTGTGACCGATGATGCCGAGCGCTTCCGCTCGTTGCACACTGAAAGTTATATCCTTGAGCGCCCAGAAATCCTCTTTCCGTTTTCGCAACGACAACAGCTTCCGCAGAAAAGAACCATTCGTATCCACCTCCCGGCGGATGCGGTACTTCTTGGAAACTTTTTTTAATTCGAGATCGATCATCGCAAGAGTTAAATGACGTCGGCCATCGTCGCTTCGACGCGTTTGAAATAGAGATACGCCAGCGGCAGCAGAATGGCCGCAATGATCGCCGATATTGCCAGCGAATAAAGATCCGGCGCGACTCCCTGCAACACCACGCGCCTGAAGTTTTCAATCACGCCCACCGTTGGATTGAGAACGTAAAGACTTCGGTAGCGTTGCGGCACCGCACTCAACGGATAAACGACTGGAGTCGCAAACATCCAGATTTGCAACAGCAGCGGCATGGCCACGCCGATATCGCGGAACCGCACCTGCACCGCGGAGAGAAACAATGAAAAAGCGGTCGCGAGCGCCGCGAGCAGAAGAAAGATCGGAATCGCGTAAAGGGCGTAGACCGTCAGACCCACTCCATAATAAAAAAACAGCGCGATCAAAAACGATGACGCAACTGCGAAATCAAACACTGCCGCACTGACGTACGTCAGCGGCAAAATCTCGCGCGCGAAATAAACCTTCGTTACTAGCTGGCTGTGACTGACCAATCCCGTCGTCGCGTTTGTAAGCGAGCTCGAGAAAAACGTCCACGGCAGGAGGGCGGCATAAGCAAAGACAGAATAGGGCACGCCCTCGCTCGGCACTTTCGCAATCACTGAAAAGATCACGGTGTAGATCAACATCAGTGACAGCGGTTGCAAAATCGCCCATGCCAATCCGAGCACTGACTGTTTGTAACGTACCTTTATGCGGTGAACGGTAAGCGTGTAGAAGAGATCGCGGTACTGCCACAGCCCTCGCAACTCGCGAAACAGATCGACCGGCGAGAACGAGACCGGGCGGATGATTCTGATGGGGCGCGCACCTTCATAAAGCATGGAATTTATCAACTACTTAACCACAGATGGCACGGATTAAGAATCCGATTTAAATCGGATTTTCCATCTGTGTTATCCGCGGTTCCTTCTTAACTTGCTCGAGATAGTAAATTCGGCGCAGCGCAATCGCGTAGGCCACGAGGTAATAGACATACCACTGGTAAGCAACCGCCGCG
>DASSEB010000105.1:0-3280 GCA_035696765.1 Pyrinomonadaceae bacterium
CTTTGGTCCTGGTCGCCTGCCCAACCTGCAAACCCTCGGGCAGCAATATGCCGTCTGCGATCGCTGGTTTGCTTCCGTGCCTGGTCCAACGCTGCCGAACCGCGCCTTTTCAATGGGCGCAACGTCGCTCGGCCGGGTCGACATGAATCCGAACTATCTCTCACTCAAAACAATCTTTCAGCTACTCGACGAACACAGTGTTTCGTCAAAGATCTATTACACCGACTACACGCTCGGTTTGGCCGTTGAGTTCATCCTGAAACGCGCCAAGAAGTTCCTGTTCTTTCTTGAAGACTTCGAGAACGATTGCAAGAAGAACAAACTCCCTGCGCTCAGCTTTGTCGAACCGCGTTTTAACGACTTGTTCACGTCTGAGGACGCCTTCCCCGCTTCGGACCAGCATCCGGATCACAACATGCGCCTCGGAGAGCGTGTGATCAACTTCGTCTACGAGGCTGTCAGGAAAAACAAACAGACGTGGGAGAGCACGCTTTTGTTGATTACTTACGACGAGCACGGCGGGCTTTACGATCATGTGGCTCCGCCGGAGACGGTGAATCCGGGCGACAAACCGATCGATTCGACGATCTTCGACTTCAAGCGTCTCGGTGTTCGTGTTCCGGCAGTGCTCGTCTCGCCATTCATCGAAAAGGGCACGATCATCCACGACGTCTTCGATCACACGTCGATCATTGCGACGGCGAGGAAGTTGTTTATACCGGAGTGGGAGAAGTTCCCGCTGACTGAACGAGATCGCAACGCGAGAACGTTCGAGGGTTTTCTCAATCTGTCGTCACCTCGCACGGACAAAGTGAAGTTTCCGAAAGCTACTAATGTGGGGCCGTCTACATTTGCTGCCTCCGCGACGACGTCCAGGCGCAGTGCACGTGCAGCGAGTGCTGAAGTCGCGGATAACATGTCGACGGGTCAACTGAGCGAGTTTCAGCAGGTGATGGTTTTTCAGGCTGTGATGGCGGACAAGTTCCTGCCCGGCGACACGGTAGCCGCGCAGGTAACTTCGATGAGCGGCGAAACCGATGCGGCTCGATATCTCGAGAAGATCCGAAACGTGATTGAGGCAAGCCGAAACGGCGCACCGGAGCGGGGTAAAACTGCTGCACGTAAGAAAGCCCGCAAAGCAACCGCAGTGAAAACAACGAAGAAGAAGGCAGCGAAGAAACGGTAAGATCAAGGGGGGCTAACTATGCGATTTGTGTTGAAAAGATCAGTGGCACTGATAATTGTCCTGCTGTCGTGCGTTGTGGCGCGTTCGCAAACGCCGCCGCCGACACCGCCATCCTTACCACCCTCTCGAACAAACCCTTGCGACACGAAGCCCGGCGAAAGCAAAGGGCTCGCTTATTACGCCAAGTGCGGTAAGCACCTTTTCGACAAAGTCACTGCCAAAGAAGGTGTTCGTCTCGTCATAGGTAGCGTCGCTCCGGGCGGCGGCCTCGCGGCAGGTGTCGGATACGGGCACAAGACCACTGGTCCAAACTGGCAAACGGATTTCACGTCATCGGGCCGAATTACTTATCGCAAGTACTGGGAACTCGACACGAATCTGCGGTTAACAAAAATCAGTAGCAGTACGACGGCGTCGCCAGACATTGGCAATTTGAAATCCAACATCTACGGCTTCATCAAGGACATGCCGCGGCTCGACTTTTTCGGGTTAGGTCCGGAATCAAGTAAAGACGATCGCGCGGTGTTTCACTATCGTGAAGCGGTCGTAGGGGCAGACATTTCACAACCAGTTAACCGCTGGTTCGATATCGGCGGCGCAGTTGAGGGCATCTGGCCGGATATTATCGAGATCGACAATCCGACCGTAACCTCCGTCGAACGACGGTACAACGAATTCACCGCGCCGGGTATAAACTCACAGCCGCCATACGTGCACCTCGCCGCTTTTGCAAAGTTGCACTCTCGCGGTCAACCGGAGTCGCGCAAGCTCGAATACATCTTTCTTTATCATCTCTATCAGGACGTCGGAGATCACTTGTACTCCTTCCGCCGTTTCAACGCAGACCTGAGAAACAAATTTCCAATCGGTGAGAAAAACGAGATTCGCATTCGCGGACGCTTGTCTTTGTCTGAGACTCGTGAAGGTCAGCGAGTTCCGTTCTACTTGATGGAAACGCTGGGCGGGTCAAACATTCGCGGCGACGTCACGTTGCGTGGCTTTAAAAATTACCGTTTTCGCGATCGCGATCACTTCGTGGTCCAGACTGAATATCTGCGTGAACTGTATGGCCCACTCGATCTGATCACGTTTTACGACTTCGGAAAAGTAGCGTCGAGCATCAGCCGCTTCGATGAGGGACGACTGAGACAAACGGCAGGCGCTGGCATCGTGGTCGTGCCGCGCAGGCTGGATAACGTTCTCTTTCGTCTTTACTGGGCGTTTGGCAGCGGCGAAGGAATTCGAACGCATTTCGGCATCAGCCTCTCAGGTCGTGGAAGTCGTCTGACACGTTAGCCACGCAAAAAGCACAAACTATGATCAGAGCCGTTGCGTGGACTCTGGATTGTGCTTTTTGTGCTTCTTTGTGGCAGGCGTGTTGTCGGAGGATCGCGAGCCAGTATAGACTCTCGTGAGCCCCTGAGACGGAAAATACAGTTAAGAACAGTGCTTCTCTCCCACTGCTGGTGACGCGTTTGATCAAGCCTGAACCTGCTTCACAACAACAACTCGCGCGCTGCAAAACGATGTCCATCGGCTTTGCGCTGCTCGCGTTTGCCATTGGCTTCACTGCCTTGCTGGGTTGGATTTTCAACATCGAACTGCTGAAAAGGATCCACCCTTCGCTAGTGAATATGAAGGCAAATACTTCGATTTGCCTCATGCTCACAGCCTCCGCTTTGCTTTTACTTCAAAATCGGCCCGTATCGAGCATGCGGCGGTTGCTGGCCCAAGTCTGTGCCGTCATCGTAGCTGGCATCGGATTGATCACACTGAGCGAACATGTTTTCGGTTGGAACACCGGACTTGATCTGTTGCTCTTCAAAGAGACTATTGAGGAGGCAGGTCAGTCATTCCCTGGCCGTATGGGTGTGGCCGCATCACTCGACTTTTTCTTCCTTGGCATCGCCCTCTTCTTTCTGGACGTGCGTTCATCCCGGTGGTTTCGCGTTTCAAACATCTGCGTGCTGATGGTGATCTCCGTCACCCTACTCGTCTTCCTCTATTACTTTTACGGCATCGAGCCGAGGGAGCCAATCGGCCTCTACTTTACGATCGCGCTGCATACCGTTGTCGCGTTCCTGAGCCTCTGCG
>DASSEB010000106.1:0-19127 GCA_035696765.1 Pyrinomonadaceae bacterium
GATTGTCTTCTCCGTTTCGCGGATTAGATCAGCGAAACGCGGATCAGAGCGCAATTTCGCGAGGTGGGGATCGACGCGCACAAACGTGAATCCAACCGCGTGTTCGCGTTCAGCTTGTGCGAGCCAGCGAAATGCATTGTCAAAGTCGCCGAGCCAAGTGTAAATGATGGCGATCTCGTACGCCGTCACCCAATTCTGATTACGCTTGGCAATGATCTCGTTAAGAATCGCCTGCGCTTCTTCGCGTTTTCCGATGGCAGCGAGCACGTGAGCGCGCTTGGCATGTGTCGTCGGCGTATCGCCCGCGAAACTGCGCTCCTGTTCAAACGCAGCGAGCGCTTCGTTGTGCATCCCTTTCAACTCGTAAGCCCAACGCAGGATCGTGTGCGCTGCAACCGCGCCCGGATCAAGTTCCAGCGACTTCCGACATTGCCGCACCGCTTCGTCAAACTTGCCGGCGAGAAACAGCACGTTCGCCACAGCCGTTGCGATCACCGCCGACTGCGGCGAGATCTGGCGCGCGCGTTCGATCTCGGCATAAGCCTCGTCGTGACGGCCCATGGCCGACAAGCTGTAGGCGTACCAACGATGGGCCACCTGGTTGCTCGGCTTCAGTTGAATGGCGCGGCGCAACTCGCGCTCGGCAGCGATCCAGTCGCGATCGTAATGTAGCTTGACGAACCCTAATGAAGCGTGTCCTTCCGGCAAGTTGGGGTCGGCCTCGACAGCGCGCAACGCGGATTCCTTCGCTCGCTCCCACGCGCCGGCCGGCGGCGGTTCGATGTACCAGTTCATCAACGCGTAGCAATCGGCGAGCTCCGAATGAGCAATCGCAAACTCCGGATCGAGTTCAACTGCACGTTCGAGACGCTCAATCGCCTGGCGCAGACCTTCTGCGGTTCGTCTGGTCGAATAGTAACGTCCGGCGGTGTAAAGCTGACGAGCTTCTTCATTCTCTCCCGCCTGTGTCTCGGGAGCCGGCATCAGAATCTGCCTGGTCACCGGAGGAATGTGCGGTCCTGATTTCCGCCTGCGTTCGCTGGCACTCGCCGCCGCCCTGCGCGCCAACTTGCGATACATCGCGGGATGTCGCAGCTCGCGCAAAATTCCTTCAAACGCAGGCTCACCGCGCAACGGATCAAACTGCGGCTCAACGCCCAGCCACACTACCCACGCATCCTTGATCCCGTGCGCTTCGAGCAGTAATTCCAACGCGCGCTCACGTTCACCAAGGTGCAGGTGAATCAGTGAAAGCAGGAAAGGCGACACATAACTGTGGACCGACATCTGGCCCAGGCGATCAATAATCGTGCGCGCCTCTTTCTGTCTTCCAGCCGCTGCATAGGTGCTGCCCAAAACAGCAAGATAGAACTGGCTGCCGCTTGAAAGATCCAACGCTTTCTCAGCCGCCTTCACTGCCTCGTCAGCCTCGCCCGCGTGTCGCAGCACCCACGAGTAAGTGACCAGCCCGTACGGAAAATCCGGGACCGCTTCGAGCATGCTCTCGAAAGTAGAAATGGATTCGTTGAAGCGGCGCGCCTGGTAATAACACCAGCCCACGGCCTGAAGCACGCTGGGAGAAATTGGATCGAGTTCGCGGGTGCGCAATATCCGCTCGATGCCCTCGTCGAAGCGTCCCTCCATGAGCAGGTGAAACGCGTACCAGTGATGGCCCGTGGCGTAGTTCGGATTGAGTTCGATCGAGCGGCGGTGTTGCCCTTCCGCGACGGCCCAGTCGAAGTCGTGACAAACAGTCGCGAAGCCGAGCGCGCTGTAAGCTTCGGCTGAACTCGAATCCAGTTCGACTGCTTTGGCTGCGGCTTGTTTCGCGGCCGCGGAAGTTTCCGCGAACGGTCTGATACCGAAGACGCCGAGCCAGTTGTAATAATCGGCGATGCCTGTGTAGGCGAGTGCGTAGTCGGGATCGAGTTTGATCGCCTGCTTGTAACAGTCGAGCGCTTTTGCGAGACCGACTTCGGTGTAAGAGCTCCAGTAATAACGGCCACGCAGGTAAGCCTCGAAAGCTTCGGAACTATCGGTGCCGCGTTTGGACAACTGGCGCTTTTCATCCCCAGTCAGTTGCGGCAGTAACGCTGACGCGACCTTTTCCGAGATCGAATCTTCGATTTGCAGGACGTCCGTCGAGTCTTCGTCGAACTGTTCGGCCCACCTTGTCACACCTTCAGTAACACTCAGCAGTTGCGCCGTCACGCGAATACGGTCGCCCGCACGCCTGATGCTGCCGTCGATCACGTAGTCGATTCCGAGGTCGCGTCCGGCGATTAACGGATCGACGTTGGCGCCGCGGTAACGCATCACGCTGCTGGTCGGGCGCACGACGAGTCGCTGAACGTTGCTGAGACGTGTGATGAGCGCGTCGGTGAGCCCGATGCCGAGATACTCATCACCGGTGTTCTCGCCAGCCGGACTGAGCACTCGGAACGGAAGCACCGCAATCGACTCGTGATCGGGCTGTAACTGTCCGGCAATCGCCGGCAGCGCGGCGAGGCGATGGTCCAGTTTGCGCAAAAGATCGTTGAAGCGCGGATGCCCGTGAAGCGGATCCAGCTCGGGATCGACCCCCATCCACAGCACCTTTGCGTCACCGGTCTGGTAAGCCTGCTCGAGCAGGTCGAGCGCTTCTTCCAAACGACCGAGTGCACAGGTAACGAGCGCGAGGTGATATGGAGAAACGTAACGCCTCTCAGCGAGCGCGTGCATTTCGGCGAGTGTGGCTTGTGCGGCGTCGAGGTTTCCCGCAGCGGCGTAAGCACTGCCGAGCCGGCCCAGCGTGTGAGATGCCTTGCCCATCAACTCGACACAACGTTCGGCAGCTTCGACAGCTTCCTCGTGGCGGCCGAGACGACTGAGAGGAAAACTCGACCCGTAAAGCATCATCAAGTTGCGTGGTTCGTTCTCGAGCGTCGCGGTGGCAAACTTGTATGCCTCGTCAAAACGGCGCGCATGATACGAACACCAAAGCACACTGAAGCGGGAAATCACCGCCAGCGGATCGAGATCTCGGCCAGTGTGCGCTTCGCGCAGCGACTCACTGAAGCGACCCTCCATCGCGAGTTGCAACGCGTACCAGACGCGCGCCGGCGAATAGTTCGGATCGAGTTCGATGGCGCGTACGAGGTGATGCTCGGCACTGGCCCAGGCGAAGTCGCGACAAAGTATTGCCTGGCCGAGGGCAGTGTGTCCTTCGGCGAGGTTTGGATCGATGTCTACCGCCGTCGAAGCAGCTTCATAAGCCGCTGCCGCGCACTCCGCAAAAGGCATCACGCTGAAGACGCCGAGCCAGTTGTGATAAGTCGCGACGCCGGCGTGCGCGAGCGCGTATTTCGGATCGAGTGCGATAGCCTGCTGGTAACAGACAATCGCGCGCGCGAAACCGTCTTCGGTAAACGTGTTCCAGTAGAAACGGCCGCGCAGGTAGGCTTCGTGCGCCTGCGGGTTGTCTGTGCCGCGTTTCGCCAGGCGCAGTCGCTGGTCCACAGTCAAATGGGGGACGATCGCTTCGGCGACGTGCGAGGAGATCACGTCCTCGAGGTTCAAAACGTCTGTAAACTGCTCGTCGAATTGTCCGGCCCATGCGGTGGTTTCATCGCGCACGTTGAGCAACTGAATCGTGACGCGAATGCGTTCCGCGGCGCGCCTGATTCTGCCGTCCAACACGAACGTAACTCCGAGTTCACGTCCGGCACGCAGTGGATCGGCGTCGGCGCCGTAACGAAGCACGCTGCTGGTTGGTCTAACGGCGAAACTCCGAATCGCGCTGAGCCGCGTGATGAGCGCGTCCGCGAGACCCGTCCCGAGATAATCCGGGCCCGGCTCAGGCTGGTTGATGTCCATCAACTTCATCGGCAGCACGGCCAATGAGTTTTCGCTCATCGTGTCCGGTCTGAGCATGAGACTCGCGTTCGGCGGATCAGGTAGATCGAGGATCGGACGGCCTTCGAGAAAACGGGTGATGTCGTCGCGCAAGTCGGCGGCTGTCTGGTATCTCCACTCCGGCTCCTTGCGCAGCGCCTGCATGACGATGTTGTCGAGATCGCCGGAGAGCGCGCGACGTAGTGATTCGAGAGTCGAGCCGCGCGTGGAGTAGAGCCGTTTGAGCGTGGTTGCTTCATCGCCGGCGTTGAGACTCGGCAACAGATCTTCCGCACGAGTGATGATGACGCTCGGCGGCGCCGGCGCTTCCTCGCAGATGACACGCGCGATCTCGTGCGGTGCGCGATTCACGAGGCGATACGGCCTGTGACCGGTGAGCAGTTCGTACAGCAACACGCCGAGCGAATAGACGTCGGTGGTCGGCGTCGTCGGCGCACCCTGCACTTGCTCCGGAGAAGCATATTCCGGAGTCATCAAACGCATCGCGGTTGCGGTCGGATCGTGCGTGATGTCGCCGGCAAGTTGCGGATTGAGCAACTTCGCGATACCGAAGTCGAGCAGCTTCGGAACGCCTTCGGAAGTGACGAGCACGTTGGAAGGCTTAATGTCGCGGTGCACCACCTGCTTCTGGTGTGCGTAATGGACCGCATCGCAGATCGAGCGAAAGAGTTTCAGCCGTTCGGTGATATTCAACTTATGCGTGTCGCAATAAGTGTAGAGCGGCTGGCCTTCGATGTACTCCATCACGAAGTAGGGAAGGCCGTCTTCCGTCGTACCACCGTCGAGGAGGCCGCCGATGTGCGGGTGATCGAGAGCTGCGAGTATCTGTCGTTCTTTGCGAAAGCGGCGCAGGATGAAGTCGGTATCCATGCCGCGTTTGACGAGTTTTATAGCGGCGCGTTTGTTGAACTCATTGTCGGCGCGCGACGCTTCATAGACTGCGCCCATGCCGCCGCGTCCAATCTCCCGGTCGATTCGATACGAGCCCAGGCGGCGCCCAAGCATTGGATCCTGTTCTTCAACAAACGACTCCAGCATGTTCAGTTCGGTATTCCCGTAAATCGGTTCTTCCAAAAGTTCTCCGGCGCTGTCGTACTGCGAGAGCAGTACCTCGACATCGCGCTTCAGTTCCGAGTCTTCCGCGCACACTTCTGACACGTAGCGCGTTCGTTCTCCCGGTGAAAGATCGAGCGCCGCCTGAAAGATTTCTTCAACTTGTCGCCAGCGTTCAGGGGTCATATCACAACTGGACGCGGTTTTTGATGGTTAACTCTGACTGATTGTTGGATTGGACTTGCTGCGTGCATCAACTATTTCTTTGCATCTCTCCATGAAGCCAGGCTTTGGCGAAGCGCCAATGACGTTTGATGGTTGTGGGAGTGACACCCAAAACGTCTGCTGTTTCTTCAATGGAGAGTCCGCCGAAGTAGCGCAACTCGACCATGCGTGCCTTTTGTGCGTCGATCGTTGCCAGGGTTTTGAGCGCGTCGTCGAGAGCGATTAGTTCCGCGCTGCGTTCGACCGCTCGATCGATATTTTCATCCAGAGAGAGTTTCTGAAAATCCTGGCCCCGCTTTTCCGCATTGTGCTTGCGCGCATGATCTACGAGCAAGCGTCGCATTATCTGTGCAGCAACTCCAAAAAAGTGGGCGCGATTCTGCCAGTTCACCCTCGTCTGATCCACAAGACGCAGGTACGCCTCGTGCACCAGGGCCGTTGGTTGCAGGGTGTGGTCTGGTCGTTCACGCCTCAGATAATTCGACGCGAGCTTGCGTAGTTCATCGTAGATGACGGGTAGTAAAAGATCAACCGCCGCTCGATCTCCATTGGAGAGCTCGATCAGCAGCCGAGTTACGTTATCTGCGGGGTGGTCACTCAATCGTTAACTCTCCCGATAGCTTCGGTTAGGTCGGATTAGTATAAGGCCAACACAACCGAGCAGGGTAGCCCCGCGGTGGCTGACGTGACCCAATTTCGTGTTTCGTTGCGCGTTAATGGTTGAAGGGTACTTCGGAAGGTTTGAAAGAGGGGTTAAGAAAATGCAGGCAGGCGAGTTAACAATAGCGAATTCAAACATCGGGCATATTGATGCTTCGTCTTTGACTGGAAAGATTGGAAATTTGATGGCGCGTGTGTTTGGTTGCTGGCATGCTGAGCTCAGCCGGCCGTTCTCCCGCGACGGTCGAGCATACAGGACTTGTCTGAACTGCGGAGCGCAACGGCAGTTTAACCTGGGTAATTGGGAAATGCAGGGGCGATTCTTTTACAAGAACTAGACCACGGACTTACACGGATCAGCGCAAGTTGATCCGTGTAACCTCTGTGAACTTCTTAGCTTTGTCAGAGTAGATGTAACTATCACGGGCCTTCACCACCAAATCCGCTTCAGTAACTTTCACCTTAATCTGACGTCGTTCTCCGGTCTTGCCCGCTGTTGACGGGTAATAGCCGAGGCTGTACTGGCGTCCGAGTTCTTCGGCAATCCATGTAAACGCCTGCGCGATCCCGAATAAAGAGTCGCCACTGTAGAAGCGTCCAGCGGTCGTATCTGAAAGCGCGTGCAGGTACCTGACGGCGCGTTTGTAATCGCCGGGTGTAGCGCCGCCGGTCGTGCCGGGAATTCCCGGGGCCGGCAGCGGTAGACCGAGAATCGTGCCGCGGCCACCGGGCAAGGGCAGTCCCTGGCCGTAGATGCTGGTCGAGCCGGACGTGTCGTAATCCACCGAATAGATTGGCGCGTCTGATTCCTCGGCGAGACGGATCGTGCTGTCATACGAAGCACGATAGCTGGTCGTGTCTACGCCGTCAGTAAAAAGAACGACTGCCTTGCGGCCGGGAATAGTTTTGAGCTGTTTGGTCAAAATGTCGGCAACGGCATCGTAGAGGCGCGTACCTCCACCGGTGCGCGTGCGGCGAATCGCTTTCGTGATCACGTTGCGGTCTGTCGTCGCTTTGCACATCACGTCAATGCGGTCGTCAAACGCCATGACCATGACGCTGTCGGACGGCTTCAGCTTGTCGACGAATTTGATCGCGGCGTCTTGAATGTCGTCGAGCCGAAACTGTGTCGAACCGCTGGTGTCGATCAGGAGGACAACGCTGAACGGCGCATCGGTGGTGGCGAAGTAGGCAATCTTCTGGTCGACGCCGTTTTCCGCGACACGAAATTGCTCGCGGCGGAGAAGGGGAACGTAACGGCCGTTGCGATCCAGAACGGTTACCGGAACCATCACGAGCGAAGTATCGAAACGAATAACGTCCCCTTCGACAGTCTCACCGTTAGGACCGATGCGCGACTCGGTAACGCCTTCGTCAGCCGTTTTAGCTGGCTCAGTTTTGCCGTCGGCTTTGGGTTCGGTTGTGCGGTTCCGTCCTGATTGCGCGTAAAGATTGAAGGACAAGAGGGAGACACTCAGAAGCAGTATTACCAACAGCCTGGTTTTGTTCATAAATGGATCCCGGCCGATAGATGCTCGCCGCTAAGGCTGAGTTTGCCGCCACAAAAATGCACAAAAATGGATTGGAAGCGATTTTGTGCTTTTTGTGCTTCTTTGTGGCTGATATATTGCCGCGCACATGACCACCACTGAACTCGAAGTAGAACGCACACGCGACGCGGCCTTTCTCGGACACCCAAAAGGTCTTGGCCCGCTCTTCTTCACCGAGCTTTGGGAGCGCTTCAGTTACTACGGCATGCGCGCGATTCTCGTCCTTTATATGGTCGCGCCCCCGGCGCAAGGCGGCCTCGGCTTTGACGTGAAGCGTGCTGCTTCGATCTACGGCTGGTACACGATGTCCGTTTATTTAACGGCCTTGCCGGGCGGACTCGCAGCCGATTATTTGCTGGGCGCGCGTTTGGCTGTCTTCCTTGGAGGACTCGTCATCGCCGCCGGCCATTTCTCAATGGTCTTCCATTCGATGTCGTCGTTTTATCTCGGCATGGTGCTCATCGCCGTCGGTACGGGTTTGCTCAAGCCAAACATCAGCGCGATGGTCGGCGGTCTATACGGTGAAAACGATCGTCGCCGCGACAGCGGCTTCTCGCTCTTCTACATGGGCATCAACATCGGCGCCGTTTTGGCGCCGCTTGTTTGCGGCTATCTCGCGCAAAGCGAAACGTTCAAGCGAACACTCGTCAACAATGGTTTCGATCCGGCGAAGAGTTGGCACTGGGGATTCGGCGCCGCGGGCGTCGGAATGATTCTCGGACTCATCATCTTCGTACTTTTCAGAAGGTGGTTGGCCCACGTGGGCAAGCGGATTGCGAAGCGGGCGGTCGAGCAAGTAAGTGACGCCGCGGCAAATCGATCTTTAACCAGCGGCGACTGGAAACGCATCGCCGCGATCTTCATCTTCTTTATCTTCACCATCTTGTTCTGGGCGGCGTACGAACAGAAGGGCGCGAGTCTCAATCTCTTTGCGAAGGATCTCGTGCGAACGGAGTTTTTCGGGATAGCATTTCCGTCAAGCTATTTGCAATCGTGCACACCATTTTTCGTGATCATCCTCGCGCCGGTATTTTCCTACCTGTGGGTGAGCATGAAAGATCGCCAGCCGTCGAGCCCGGTGAAATTCACGCTCGGACTGCTGTTCATTGGCGCTGCTTATTTGCTCATGGTGCCGGCGTCCATGTTGACGGCTTACGGGCGGATCAGTCCGATGTGGCTCGTCGGTCTCTACTTCCTCGAAGTTTGTGGCGAGATGTGTTTGAGTCCGGTTGGGCTCAGCACGGTCACGAAACTCTCGCCGGCGAAACTCGTTGGGATCATGATGGGCGTCTGGTTTCTGGCCTCGTCGCTTGGTAGCAAACTCGCGGGATACCTGTCCGGGTTCTACGTCGCCAACCCGGGCCAACTCACCAAGCTTTACGGTGGGATTGCGGTGGGTTTGCTAGTGTCAGCGGTGATCCTGGCGTTCCTGACTCCGACGGTTAAGAGATTGATGGGCCGCGTTAGTTAGTTTGACAGGACTTACAGGATGTCCTGTAATCCTGTGTAACCAAAGTCACAAACGGAGGAGAATATGTCTGAGGAACGGTTTGACAAGTCGGCGGCTGTAAAGCTCTTGAATCAGATCCTCGAGGCGGAGCTCGCTGGTGTCGTTCGCTACACGCATTACTCGATGATGGTCTTTGGTCACAACAGAATTCCGATCGTGAGCTGGCTGCGTAACGAGGCCAACACGTGTTTGACGCACGCGAATGAAGCCGGCGAGCTCGTCACCCATTTTGGTGAGCACCCGTCGCTGAAGATCGGCAGCTTGCTCGAGACGCACAAACACGGCATCAACGACATTCTTACCGAGTCTCTGCAAGCCGAAAACGAAGGACTCGCTCTTTATCGACAGTTGTTTGATTTGGTACGCGACCGGTCCGTTTTGCTTGAAGACTACGCGCGCCGCATGATCGCGGAAGAAGAACTCCACGTCGGAGAAGTCAACAAGATGTTGCGCAAACCTGGCGAGATTTGAAATGTTTTTTTACCCTGATAGATATTGAAGAAGAATCCTCCCCCACAGCATCACATCACCCAACTACTCGCTGAGTGGAGCGACGGAAATCAAGCCGCGCTCGATGAGCTTTATCCCCTCGTCTACGACGAACTACACCGGCTCGCGCGGCGCTACATGAGCCGCGAGCGAAAAGGCCACACGCTCCAAACTACTGCCTTAATAAACGAAGCTTACGTTCGTCTCGTCGATCAACGAAACGTGCACTGGGCCAATCGTTCGCACTTCTTCGCCATCTCGGCGCAGATCATGCGGCGCATCCTCATCGATCATGCGCGGCGTCACGCTTATGCAAAGCGCGGCGGCGGCGCGCAACAGGTCTCGCTGGAAGAAGCGGCAGCAGTCACGCCGGATCGGAGTTTGGAACTGATCCGCCTGGACGAAGCAATCAAGAGTTTGTCGGAGATGGATCCGCGACGCGGTCAGGTTGTCGAGTTGCGATACTTTGGCGGGCTCAACAACGAAGAGATCGCAGGCGTGTTGAATGTTTCCGAAAACACGGTGACGCGCGACTGGAACATGGCGCGTGCGTGGCTCTATCAACAACTCACCGGGAGCGGAGCTAATTGACGCCGGAACGCTGGCAACAAGTCAGTCGCATATTCAAGTCGGCGATCTCGCTCGACGGCGAAGCGCGTGCGCAGTATGTTGCGGGGCAGTGCGGTGTTGATGAGTCTCTGCGCAACGAGGTCGAGAAACTGATCGAGTCGCACCAGCGCGCGAGTGACGAGAAGTTTATCGAAGGCGTCGCAGCCGAAGACGGCGCGGCGTTGATCATCGCGGACGACAAGAGCGGAGAACAACAGAGCGCTCTTAATAAAGGACAACAGTTCGGTTCTTACGTCATTCTCGGCGCACTCGGCGCAGGCGGCATGGGTGAAGTTTACCTCGCGAAAGATTCGCGACTCGATCGAACGATCGCGCTGAAGGTGTTGTCGCCCGACGTCTCATCCGACAAGAGGCGCATGCAGCGGTTCCGCCAGGAGGCGAAAGTCGCGTCCTCGCTGAACCAGCCAAACATTCTCACCATCTTTGAATTTGGCGAAGTCGATGGGCTGACGTTTCTCGCCACCGAATACATCGACGGTCAAACGCTGCGCGACTACCTGCACGGAAACCGTCTCAAACTCGGAGAGATACTCGACATCACGATCCAGGTGCTTGCCGCGCTCGATGCTGCGCACGAGGCACACATCGTCCATCGCGATATCAAACCTGAAAACGTGATGATCCGGCGTCGCGATCATGTCGTGAAAGTGCTCGATTTCGGTCTCGCTAAACTGACGGAGAAAAGATCGTCCGTGCTGACCGATCATGACGCCGACTCGGAAGCGGCAACCGCAGTCAAAACTGCTCCCGGCCTGATGATGGGCACCATTCACTACATGTCGCCCGAGCAGGCGCAGTCGCACGCCATCGACGAACGCACCGATATCTGGAGCACGGGCGTCATGGTTTACGAGATGGTGACCGGCGCGATCCCGTTTAAAGGCGCGACCAGCAGTCACACGATTGTGCAGATCCTTGAGAAAGATCCCGTGCCGTTGTCACAGCGCGCGAAGGTGCCGGCGGAGTTGGAGCGCATTGTGCTGAAGGCGATGGCGAAGAGCCCGGACGACCGCTATCAAACGGCGAAGGACATGCTGATCGATCTGCGCAGTCTCAAGCGGCACATGGACGTCGATGCGGAGATTCTGCGCACGTCGTCACCTACGACCGCGCGAGCTACGGTGGCCACTGATGAAACACCTCACCAGCCGGACAAGTCACGCGTAGTGATCTACGCGCTGATCGCGATGGCAGTAGTGACTGCCGCGATCTTCGGAATAAACATCTGGCGCTCTTCGCGTACACGAACAAACCCTCCGACACAGCCTCCTGCTGCTCCGGTTGTTGAGCGCTCGTTGACTTACTGGATCACTGTGCAGAAGTTCAGAAACGGCCGGCCGTATCAGCAACCGTTTACACAGCCGGGAGAGATGATCTTCGAGGCCGACTACCAGATTCGCGTGAACATCCGCAGCCCGCAGTCAGGTTACTTGTACGTTCTCAACGAAGGTCCTCCCGACGCATCCGCGCAACCGGAGTTTGTCGTCGTATTCCCCTCGTCGACTGCAAACAACGGCTCGGCCTTTTTGGCTGCTGAGCAACTAGTTCAGATTCCGAAACAAACCTGGTTGGAGTTTGACACGCAACAAGGGACTGAAAAATTGTGGCTTGTGTTTTCTGAAAATGCGGTGCCGGAGTTGGAGGCTGTAAAGACGTTCGCCAATCGTGAAACACGCGGACTCATCACCGATCCAGCACAGAACAAAGTCGTACAGAACTTCCTGACGACTCACTCCGCCACTAAACCGGCATACGACAGAAATGCGACGCTGACGACCTTGAAAGCGCCCGGCAAGCTGCTCGTCTACGCCGTCCCGCTCGAACATCACTGACTGTAGAACCCCGTTGACCTTCGTCCGTTTGAGGCATATGATTGCCGCCATTCCCAAGCTCGTCGGGTTTTGACCTAATCTTTCAAAGCAGTCACCCGTTACGCGGGTGGATTCCCGCAAGGCACCCTGGAATGGTGGTTTTTCGCATTACTTCTCGCGTTCGTAAGTAGACGTGGGCTGCATGCCCGACACTGATCGTTGAGGCGAGGTGAACGCCGGCCGGCGTTTTAGATCGCTCTTGCTCAGAAACTCTGTCATCGGTGTTTCCAACCGATCACGCCTAAAGGAGAGTTGAACTATGCTGAACATATACAAAATTACGAGTGCAGGACCAAAAGCGGACGGTGAAGATTTGCTCGGTTTGTTGATCATCCAGTCTTCTGAAGCGTTTTATGTTGTCGACCCGGAGCCGGGGCTCGATGCGCCACGCGTATTGGCCCACTCAGAGTTGGTTAGTTTCGGAAAGTCGCCGCTGCTAAAGTTTAAGTTCCACCACGAGAAACGGGAGTGGGACCTGGACGTCGATGAGGCTTCACCTGTTCAACTGAGTGGAACCTGGCACAATCCTCACCTACTTAAAAACAAACCCGTGAAACCCGACGAGCCCGAGGTCTGGGTAGCTTCGGGTACTGGCCGCGGTGAACCCGGTGAGGATCCCGGTGACGATGGCGAAGAGGAAGCACGGGCTGCTACAGCACAGCACCGCCAGTAGAACAATTCGCTTTCCTTTGGAGCGCGGTGACGACTCGTCGCGCTCCAGGGAGGGTCTCTGATGAGAAAGTTCGGACAGCTCAAATCCTTGTTGTTGTTGTGCTCCTTGCTGGCGGCCGGCAGCATCGCCGGGAAAGGGCAAACGCAAGCTTTAGCCGATTTACCCGAGCTTGGTCCAGTCGAAAAGGAGTTGGGAGGAGGAGAGACCCACTCATATCGAGTGAGTCTTAAGCCTGGTCAGTTTCTTCATGCGCTGATAGAGCAAAAAGGCATTGACGTCGTCGCGGTCGTGTTTGGACCTGACGGTAAGCAGGTCTCTGAGTCAGATAGTGCGAACGATCGCTGGCCCGAACTTATTCTGCTAATCGCCGGCTCCGCAGGCGAATACCGCGTCGACATACGATCACCGAAGGCTAAGGCTCCCGCAGGCAGGTACGCGATCAGAATCGTGGCTTTGCGCGAAGCGACCTCCGCGGATAAAGACTATGTAACAGCTCAAAAACTTTTTAATGAAGGTAAAGTGCTGCGCGTACAACCCACCGTTGCAGCACGACGCGCTGCTATCGAGAAATACGAAGCCGCTCTTCCTCTATTTCGGGCGGCAGGAGACACCTATCGAGAAGCCCTTTCGTTATCATCCATCGGCATTGCCTATGCTCGAATCAATGAATTTCGAAAGGCGTTACCATTTTTCTATCAGACCCTCACGCTGGCACAACAACTCAAAGAGCGCGTATTAGAAGCGGCGACGGAAACGTTCCTGGGTGGTATGCACGACGTTCTTGCCGAACCCCAAAAGGCGCTCGAGCATTATCAGCACGCCCTTTCGCTGGCAAAGGAAACCGGCAACAAGTTGGTGGAAGCTTCTTCGCTGAACAACATTGGACTGATCTACTACCAAATGGCCGACGCGCAGGCGGCGCTGGAGAATTACGCCAACGCGCTCGGTCTTTTCCGGTCCCTGGGTAATCAGCAGTACGAGGCAATCGTACTTCACAACATGGGCTTGGCTTACGGCATGTTGGCCGAGGAGGAGAAGGCGCTTGATTATTTCCAGCAAGCGCTCAAGCTCCGCCAGGTGACTAAGGACCAGAACGGAGAATCCGAAGAACTCAGCAACATGGGTTTGGCATACAGGAATTTAGAAAAGTTCGATCAGGCCCTTGACTACTACAACCAGGCGCTTGCGATCCAGCGAACGACCGGAAACAAACGTCTCGAAGCTACAACGCTCGATTACGTTGGCGCTGTCTACGCGGAGATGGGCCAGGCGGCGAAGGCGCTTGAGTATCACCAACAGGCGCTACCCCTTCAGGTTGCTATAGAGAATCGACAAAGTGAGGCATCAATTCGCAGTAATATCGGGCGTGACTACTATCTACTGGCAGACTGGGCAAAGGCGCTCGACTATTACACCCAATCGCTGGCGCTGTTCCGCAGCATCGAGGATAGGTACGGGGCGGCCAAGGCGCTAAAAGGTCTCGCTCAGGTCGAACAGAGCCGCGGCGAGCTGGACCAGGCGCGCAAAAATATCGAGGAAGCCCTCACGCTGATTGAAAGTATCCGCGCGCGGTCCGGAAGCCAACAACTTCGCGCCTCGTACCTGTCTTCAATGGAGAGTGCATACGAGTTTTATGTCGACTTGCTGATGAGACTCCATGCAAAGGATCCTCGTGCCGGACACGACGCGGAAGCGTTACAGACCGCCGAGCGAGGTCGCGCTCGCAGTCTGCTCGAGTTGTTGAATGAGGTGAGGATTGACATTCGAGAGGGTGTAAGCGCCGAGTTGGTCCAGAAGGAACGAGATCTGAGCCAGGCATTGAACGCGAAAGCCCAAAAGCAAATTCAACTTACCGCACAGAAGGGCAATCCGGAGGAAATCGCGACCCTCAACAGAGAGATTAGTGCACTCGAAGACGAATACCAGCAAGTTCAAACGGCGATTCGAAAAAACAGTCCGCAGTATGCAGCCTTAACTCAACCTCAGCCGCTCAGTTTGAAAGACATGCAGCAACAGTTGGATCCGGACACGCTGCTGCTCGAATACTCACTGGGAGACGAGCGAAGCTATCTTTGGGTCGTAACGCAGGATTCGTTGCGGACGTACGAGCTACCGAAACGAGAACAGATTCAAACCGTGGCGCAGCAGGTATATGACTCGCTGACTGCCCGCAGTGTTGTTAAGTCAGTGGAGACTCCGGCGCAGCGACAAGCACGAATAGCTGAGGCAGATGCGCAGTTCCAACAAGCATCTGCTGAGCTGGGCCGGGTGATACTTGCGCCCGCCGTTGCCGAGTTGGGAACAAAACGATTGGTCGTAATTGCCGACGGCGCGCTGCAGTACGTGCCGTTCGCAGCGTTGGCAGTAAATGGCTCAAAGCGTCCGCTGGTAATGGACCATGAAGTCGTCAGCCTGCCATCTGTGTCAGCGTTAGCGGTCCAGCGCCAGAGTTTGGCCAACCGCAAACCGGCGCCCAAAGGTATCGCCGTGATCGCGGATCCGGTTTTCTCAGCCGACGATCCGCGGTTTAGAAGTACTGCGCGCGCGAAAGAAGGGACCACGCTGGCGGCGAACGACACCCGCATCATCGAACACCTGTCCGGTGGTCCAGGTGGACAGCTTGCCATCAGACGTTTGCCCTTCACTCGTCACGAGGCCGATCAGATTCTCGCCGTCGCGCCTGCGGGAGCGAACTTCAAGGCGCTTGATTTCCGGGCGAATCGAGCGGTGGCGACGAGCGGAGAGTTGAGCCAGTACCGTTTTGTTCACTTCGCCACGCACGGCTATCTCGACACCACGCGGGCCGGGCTTTCCGCGATCGTGCTCTCGATGGTTGACGAGCAAGGCAATCCGCAGGACGGCTTTCTGCGCACGCACGATATTTACAATCTGAAGTTGCCGGCAGAGTTGGTGGTGCTGAGCGCGTGTGAAACGGGCCTCGGGAAAGAAGTGAAGGGGGAAGGTATCGAGGGCCTGACGCGGGGGTTCATGTATGCGGGCGCGCGGCGCGTGGTGGTGAGTTTATGGAACGTCAACGACAAGGCGACGGCCGCGTTGATGCAGCGTCTTTATGTGGGGATGTTGCGGGGTGGTAAAACGCCGGCGGCGGCGTTGCGCGCCGCGCAACTCGAGATGTTGCGCACGGCGCAATGGCAGTCACCTTACTACTGGGCGGCGTTCGTGATGCAAGGGGAATGGAAATAACGTAGTTGGCTTGCGGCTCCCACGCGTTTACGAGGAGCAGTCTGCTCGGCAGTCGCCCTCTCAAATCGGAATTTTCGCTTTTATCTTCGAATGGTGGTTTTCCCTGGAAGTTCTCGCGTTAATAAACAGAAGACCCCCGGAACCTGATTTCATAACAGGCATTATCGCACTTAGCCCAGAACACAATCATCGAGGATTGTGAAACGATCAAACCTTTGAAGGAGGATTAACAATGCCAACACCACCAGCACCACCAATATGGACCCTAAACGCCAGCGGCATGACCGGAGGATCTAATGGAGCAAAGCTCGCCGGCTGCCATATCGGACAAGCCTCGAGCGTTTATACGTTCTACGACCCCAGCTGGAACGTCCTGGCCACTTTTGCGGGTTCCCCAACACTCTCTTGTTCCTTTAACTACAACGGCATTAACGGCTGGACCGTCACTTTGGCAACGGCTATCAGTGGCGGCAATGCCAACGGCGGATGGACGACGCCTAATACAGGGCCGGTTGTAAGGCCCACAGATATCCCCGCTCAGAGTGGTGACTACACGGCTCAGACCGGAGGCGGGGTAGTACCGGAGGAGGAAGAGAAAGCTGCATCTTCCGCCGGATATGGAAAAAACTAGGTTGAATTAACGACCCGCTCGACGAAAGGATAACGTGTGAAGGAAAAGCTCCCACTCCTTCACGCGTTATCCAGGAGCGGTGTTCTAATTAAGGGTATGAGTCAGAATTCGAACAATGTTTCGCGTGCAATCTTCTCTGCCTTATGGCTGAGTTTTTTTGTTTCCGTAAGCTTTGCGCAAACCACCACCTCTCCCAATCAACAAAACACACAAACGCTTCCAACTTTTGCCGCGCAAGAACGCGAGCTCAAAGGAGGCGAAACTCATGCATATCGACTAGCGCTCACCCCCGGGCAATTTCTCTACGCGTTGGTGGAACAGAAAAGCGTCGACGTGACCATTGCACTGTTCGGTCCCGATGGACAGGAGATTGGCGAAACTGATGGTCCGAACGACTGGGGGACGGAACCAGTTTTACTCATCGCGGACAAATCAGGCGATTATCGAATCGAAGTGCGTTCGCCGAGTAACAAAGTTCCTCCAGGCCGTTACGAGATTAGTATCGTAAAGTTGAGAGAAGCGACGCCGGAGGACAGGCGACTGGTCCAGGCCCAACGACTGTACGAGGAAGCTGAGAAGACCGGCAGCCAGGAAAACGCTGCCGCAAAGCGCGCCTCTATCGAGAAGTATCTACAGGCGGCGCAGCTTTTTGCAGACAGCGGCGAACCCCTGCGGCAGGCCTTTACGCTTCGCTTAATGATAGTTCGCTTCGCCCAACTGGGCGATTTCCGCAACTTACTCAAATATTCGAAAGAACTGCTTACACTTTCGCAAAGAGTCCAGGATCGCCGGTTGGAAAGCGGAGTCGAAACTTTTGTGGGCGGAGCGAGCAATGCTTTGGGCGAAGTGAAGGAGGCGCTGGCCCATTACGAGCGCGCCGCGGTGCTCGCTCGAGAGACCGGTGGGAGCGAAGCCTCCGCACTAAACAACATCGGCACGATCTATAGCGAGGCTTCTGACCAGCAGAAGGCGCTCGAGTATTTCCTGCGGGCTTTGCCGCTTTACAAGCCGCTCGGGAACCAATTCTCCGAAGCGATTACGCTGAACAACATTGGTAATGCCTACAACAAACTTGGCGAGCCACAGAAGGCGCTCGATTATTTGCAGCAGGCTGTCCCCATGTTTCAGGCGATAGGAGCTAAGGGTCCGCTGTCGTTTACGCTGAGTAATATTGGAATGGCGTACCGTCGCCTGGGCGATTATGAGAAAGCCCTCGACTACTTTACTCAAGCCCAAACAATCCAGCAGCAGACCGGCAATAAGATGCAGGAAGCGGAAACGCTCGATCAGTTGGGCATACTGTACTCGCAGCAGAACCAGCTGCAAAAGGCGCTCGAATATCATCAACAAGCGCTCCAGCTTCTCCGTGCTACCGGAAATGTTCGCCGCGAAGCAGTCTCACTGAGCAACCTGGGCCATGTTTACACATTGCTCGGGCGTACCGATGAGGCGCTGGAGTATTTCAACCAATCGCTCGTGGTTTTTCGCCGGATCGGCGATCTGAACAACTCCGCCTACGCTTTAGAGGGCCGGGCCCGCGCGGAACAGAAACGTGGAAATCTAGTTGAGTCGAGAAAGAACATTGAAGAGTCGCTCGCTCTCATCGAGACTGTGCGTGCGCAAACCGGTAGTCAACAACATCGTGCTTCTTATCTCGCGTCCCGCGAAACCGTATACGAGTTTTTTATCGACTTGTTGATGCAGCAGCATGCGAAAGATCCGGGCAAGGGCCACGACGCGGAAGCGCTCCAGGCCAGCGAGCGCGGGCGCGCACGCAGTTTGACCGAGATGTTGAATGAAGCGCACGTCGATATTCTGCAAGGCGTCGCCGCCGATTTAGTGCAAAGGGAACGAGACATCAGGCGCTCGTTGAATGCCAAAGCACAACGCCAGATTCAGCTCACTGCGCAAAGAGGCAGCCAGCAGGAGATCGACACGCTCAACAAAGAGATCAGCGCGCTCGAAGATGACTACCAGCAAGTGCAGACAGCGATTCGCAAGGCGAGTCCCGCTTATGCCGCGCTGACTCAGCCGCAACCGTTGGGCTTGAAAGAAATCCAACAGCAATTAGATTCCGAGACAGTGTTGCTGGAGTATTCGCTTGGCGATGAGCGAAGTTACCTCTGGGCCGTAACGCAGGATTCGTTGCGGAGTTATGTACTGCCAAAGCGAGAAGATATTGAGAAGGATGCACGGCAGGTGTACGAGTCGCTGACTGCTCGCAGTGTTGTTAAGTCACTGGAGACTCCGGCGCAGCGACAAGCACGAATAGCTGAGGCAGATGCGCAGTTCCAAAAAGCGGCGGCTGAGCTGGGCCGGATGATACTTGCGCCCGCTGTTGCCGAGTTGGGAACAAAACGGCTGGTGGTGATTGCCGATGGCGCGCTGCAGTACGTGCCGTTCGCTGCGTTGGCAGTAAATGGCACAAAGCGCCCGCTGGTGATGGACCATGAAGTCGTCAGCCTGCCATCTGTGTCAGCGTTAGCGGTCCAGCGCCAGAGTTTGGCCAACCGCAAACCGGCGCCCAAAGGTATTGCAGTGATCGCGGATCCGGTTTTCTCAGTCGCCGATCCGCGGTTTAGAAGCAGTGCGCGCGCGAAAGAAGGAACCACGCCGGCGGCGAACGACACCCGCATCATCGAACACCTGTCCGGTGGACCAGGTGGACAGCTTGCCATCAGACGTTTGCCCTTCACTCGTCACGAGGCCGATCAGATTCTCGCCGTCGCGCCTGCGG
>DASSEB010000107.1:0-3174 GCA_035696765.1 Pyrinomonadaceae bacterium
TAAATTCTGCTACTTCATCCGGAGAGATATAAGACTGTGGACCGGTGATCGACTTGTCGTTGTTATCAACACCGTCGACCATGAAGTTGTTGTTACGCGGGCGCTGTCCTCCAACAGAACCTCCCGTGCCTACGCCGACTCCGCCGGAACTAGTTACATTCGGAGCAAGCAGCGCAAGATTGTTCACGCCGGCAGGACTTCCCGCCGGACCGGCAGTAGTTTGAGCGAGCTCCACTACCTGTCTGCTGCTGAACGCTTTGGACAAGTTTGCTGAAGTAGTGTCAACCAGCTCGACTCCGCCGGCTGTCACAGTAACGATTTCAGTAACCAACCCTGGAGCAAGTTGCACGGGTAAATCGGTGGTTTGATTCACGCTTACCCTTACGTCGGTGAGGGACATATTTTTGAAGTTCTGTGCTTCAACTGAAACACTGTAGTCGTCGCCCGGCTGTAAGTTCGTAAACTCAAACTGGCCCGAGCTATTTGTCTGGGCCGTCTGAGTTCCGCCGGTGGATTTCCTCGTGAGGGTTACCTGCGCGCCGGAGACAACCGCTCCGTTTTGATCTGTAACGACGCCGCGGACGCCGCCAGTTGTCGCCTGGCCATGGGCTGAAAAAACGCAGCTCACCGCGAAAAGAAACACCCAGACGAATCTGCGTATTGCTAGGTTTTTCATATGAATTCCTTCTAGTGATGGTGGAAGCCCGGGAGACGGATTTCCAATTTGCAACTGCTATTCCTTGCCTCTTGCGTCCAAAGCAACGGGACGCGTGTTCAAAATAGCTGCTGTCGAATGCATTTTTCTGTGTTCCGGGAAAGTTGGTTAGACGGGGGAGTCATCCAAAGACTCCAAGGAAATCCAGAAATATGGAGTCGATGAACCAGGTGGCGATAAACGAGGGTGCCCTGTTTTGCCACAGGGTTGTTGTGCGGGATTGGTGAAGGAGGCGCTAGCGGTGGCAGATTCCTATGAGACCATGGTCTCGATGCTCTCCTCGTTGCGAGTAAGCTCAAGATATTCTGCCACTGAAGGAAGGATGAATTTTTGGTCCAGCAGATAGGCGAGAATCTGCTCGGCATTTTCTTCGGCAGTGAAGTGAACAGTATCAATCACGATTTCCGGTTCAAGCGGCGCCTCGTATGGATCATCGACTCCGGTGAAGTTCTTCACCTTGCCTTCGCGCGCTTGCCGGTACATACCCTTTGGATCTCGTTCTTCGCATACTTCCAACGGCGTGTCGACGAACACTTCAATAAACAGTTCGTTCCCCACCATGGCCCGGCACTCGTTACGGGTCGCTCGATAAGGACTAACAGCCGCGCAGATCACGCCGCCTCCGTGTCGCACAATCTCGGATGCAACGTACCCGATCCTGCGAATGTTGATGTCACGATCTTCCTTGCTGAAGCCGAGGCCGCGAGACAGGTGTGTCCGCACTACATCGCCGTCGAGCACAGTCACTCGCCGTCCATATTCGAGTAGCATCGCCGCGAGAATATCCGCTGTGGTTGACTTCCCTGCTCCGCTCAGTCCCGTAAACCAAATACAAAACCCGTGTTGATGCCGCGGCGGATGTGACTCGGCCAGAATTGATGCCACCTCCGGGCGAGTAAACCACGACGGCAGCTTCACACCGCTTTGCAGATACTGCTCGCGGACCTGAGTTCCCGAAAGCGAGGCGATTCTCTTCCCCGCAGGAACTCGAGTCGATTCTTCGTAGCGGTCTTCTTCCGGCAGATAAACCATCTCGTTGAAAGTCAGCGGACGAACGCCCAACTCCTCGCCGTGCTTTGTCATCAACTCCTGCGCGTCGTATGGACCATAGAATGGCTTGCCCTGCGAATCGCGCCCCGGACTGGCGTGATCTCGTCCCACTATCAAATGATTTGCACCAAAGTTGCGCCGTATGATCGCATGCCAGAGTGCTTCTCGTGGTCCACCCATGCGCATCGCGAGTGGCAACAGCGCTAATAGCGTGCGCTGTCGATCGTAATAGCGCTCGGCGAGGACGCTGTACGAACGCACGCGCGTGTAATGATCGATGTCGCCGGGTTTGGTGAGTCCGACAACAGGGTGCAGCAACAGAGTGCCGTCGACCGCTTGCGCGGCGCGCACTGTTAACTCTTCATGAGCTCGATGCAACGGGTTGCGCGTTTGGAAAGCGACGACATTGCGGTGCCCGAGCGCGGTGAGGCGTTCGCGCACTTCGGCGGGCGTGAGCCGGAGAGCGCGGAAATCGTAGTAACGCGGCAACGCCAGCATTTGCACTGGTCCACTGATGTTATATCTACCCCACGAGTGCATTTCCGCCACGAGGGGGTGACGCAGATCAGTTGTTCCGTAGACCTGTTGCGCTTCGGTTTGCAGATCCCACTCGTATATTTCTTCCACGCGCATGATCGCGAGCAGGTGGTTTTGCTGATCGGTGAGTGCAAGCTCCGCATCGAGACGAATCCCGTTCTGCGGTGTGACAGATAACGTGAGGGGAATCGAGATGAGCTTTCCGGAAGCCAAACGCATCTCGCCGACCACGTGTTCGTAGTCGTCCTTGCCAAGAAAACGATCGAGCGGCGAGAAAGCGCCGGTGGCAAGGAGTTCGAGATCACAAATGTTGCGTGGCGAAAGTTGCAGGCGAGGTAACGATGAAGCACGCTCGAGTGACTCTTCGCGGACCTCGCCAGGGATCATCAGGTTCACAAGCTGATCGCCGTACGGAGAAATAAGCAACTCTTTTTGTTCGTGTAGGTTCATTGTCGTTGTGCGTAGCCGCAGCCCGCAGTTGGAAACAGTCAAGTACCGCGCGCGGCAGTGGGTGGGTCTGTAATGGGTTTGCCTCAAAAGTCGGAATTCACTATGCGTCAGCGCCGAAGGCGCGAAAGATGGTAGCCTCCGGCGACGCGCTGAGCAGCGCTTTGCCCCTGGCTACCCTTATTTCGCGCCTGCGGCGCTGCTCAGCGCTTGCCCTGACCACATCCCGCGCCTGCGGCGCTGCTCAGCGCTTGCCGTGGAGGCTGCGCGGATTAAAGCTTTCCCTTATTGCGAGTCAACGGTCATACCGCTGATTTTGTGTTCGGCATTAATTCCGAAGCGGAAGTACAGAACGCCCTTCTCGAATTGGACCTTCAGGAAGACCACTGAGTTTTTAGCGCCTTCTTTCACTTCGCTATTCAAAA
>DASSEB010000108.1:0-28785 GCA_035696765.1 Pyrinomonadaceae bacterium
GAGGCAAACTCTGCATGCTCATGAGGCGGCGATTTGCAGGCTCCGAATGCCTGCGTGATACACTCAACGGGTCACGTTTTCTGCCAGTCGTACAGCCTTGTGCCCCTGTAGCTCAACGGTTAGAGCAGCAGACTCATAATCTGTTGGTTCGGGGTTCGAATCCCTGCGGGGGCACCAAAAATCAAGCATTACGGTCAGCGCGTTAACTCCCTTTGTCTTATTAAGTGTGGCCGCAATTCAGAAAATTGATCGCCCGGAAACCAGTCGAGATTCGTTGATCTTCAGAAACTCACTTCACGAAAGAGATCAGCAATGGAAGAAGATAAACTCGCCTCCCTTATCCGTCCGCTTGAATCTTTCGCCGCAGCGAGGCCGGGACTATACCGTTTACGCGTCGGTCTGCTCGCAGCACTTGGCTACCTCTACTTGCTGTTAGTTGTCCTGCTCTTGTTGGTGCTTGTAGCGGTGACAACCTTCTACGTCCGTTTGAATTGGATACTGATAAAAGTACTTTGGATACCGCTGGCTTTGGCGGGACTCGTGCTGCGTTCACTCTGGATAACACTTCCCGAGCCGGACGGCACCAGGTTGACCCGCGAGCAGGCACCGGCGCTATTTGATCTGGTTAATGAAGTGCGCGAGGCGCTCGATGGTCCAACGATTCATCACGTCTTGATCTCTGACGACTTCAATGCCTTTATCGCGCAGATACCGCAGTTTGGCATGTTCGGCTGGTCGCGGAATTACCTGGTAATTGGTCTTCCGTTATTGCGCGCTCTCAGCCCCGCTGAGTTTCGCGCGGTGCTCGCACACGAAATGGGCCATCTGTCAGGTAAACACGGCCGTTTTTCGGGTTGGATCTATCGTTTGCGTCAAAGTTGGGTTGAGATTCTCACCAGGGTCGAGCAGGAACGACATTATGCGTCATTTCTATTCGAGCCGTTCATCAAGTGGTACGCTCCTTATCTGAACGCTTATTCGTTTGTACTTGCACGCGCACAAGAGCGACACGCCGATGAATACTCGGTTGAACTCGCGGGCAAAGAAGTTGCAGCCGTCGCGCTCGTGCGATCTTTGGAGAAAGAGCGCGGCCTGATGGTGAACTTTTGGCCCAACTTCTTTCGTCAAGCTAAGGAACAACCAAAGGCCCCACCCGATCCGTTCGTGCAATTTTTGGGCGGCTTGGACCAACCGATCGGGCCTGCCAACACTCAGAAATGGTTTTTTGAAGCGCTTCGCATTCCCACGGGATATGTAGATACGCATCCGTCACTCGGTGATCGTCTTGCTGCAATAGGATTTGCGAAGGAAGGACCGGAAGTCACAGCTCTGGTGGAGGAGTTGTTGAAGGCTGATGCGGAGAAACAGTCGGCCGCTTCGTACTATTTACAAGAAGTACCAGAGGATTTCCTGCTCAGATCAAATCGCCTTTGGCGAGAACGGATTGCACACTCCTGGAGCCAGAGTCACGATGAACTTCAGAAAGCGCAAAAGCGGCTCGACGAATTGGACGAGCAGGCAAAGATACGTTCCCTAACGCTTGACGAACGCTGGGAACGTGTGACGCTTTTGAGTAAGGTTGAGGACGACAACGCAGCGTTACCTTCGATCGAAGCAATCCTGCGTGATAATCCCGAACATGCCAGGGCCCATTTCGCCATGGGTGCGATTCTGCTCGAGCAACAAAACCCGGCGGGAGTGGAACATCTCGAAAAGTCGATGCAACTTGATCCAACCACTAGCGGACCCGCGTGTGCGATGCTTTCGGGGTTTTACTTCGATCAGGGAAACAAAGCGTTGGGCGAATCTTTTTCAAAACGCGCGGCGGAGCACTTTGAAAAGCAGCGCAAACTGCAGGAACAGGTGATGAACTTTTCAGCCGGCGATCGTTTCCTTCCGCACGGTCTCGACGAAGAAGCTGTTACTCGACTTCAGAATGCGCTCAAGAACGTGCACGGCTTGAGCGAGGCGTACCTGGTCCGCAAAGTTCTCGAAGACTCTGACATGTCGCCATACGTTCTGGCAGTCGTTGCCGGGTTTACATGGAGGAATGGCCAAAGCGCCAAACACGTAGGAGCACTATTCGACGAGTTGATGAAGGTAAAAGATGTTCCCGAACAGATCGTGTTTCTCTCACTCGATGGTGAACACGGATATCTACTTCATACGATGAGATCGATCCCCGGAGCGCAACTCTTCGCCACCGCAGACGCCGCGCTCACTTATCTCAACTAGCCGGAGCCCAGTTACCGGTGTGATTGCACTGTTGCTTCATTGTCAACGATCCGCCGCGGTTTGACGATTCTATACTACTGCGTGGTACAGTAGTCGCTGATGGTAAAAGCAGACGATACGGTCTGGTTTGAATTCGTGGAATCGAAAGTCTTTTCCAAACAAGTTGGCGGTTTGCTTCCCGAAGTCCTGACTAACATTCAGTCCGACCTTGTCCAAAATCCCGAGTGTGGCGATATTGTGAGGGGGACGCACGGCGTTCGGAAGGCGCGGGTCGCCGACCCGCGCTCATCACGAGGAAAGAGCGGTAGCTATCGTTATTTGTATCTGTATCTCGAACACGCCGGCAGAATTCACTTGCTGTATCTATTCAGCAAAGGTGAGCAAGCAGACTTATCACCGGATCAAGTGCGCATCATCGGCGCGCTGAGCCAACAGATCAGAAGGGAACGTTGAGTCATGAAGACAGTTAAGACCCGGAAGTTGCAGACAAATAAGACAAACTATATGAATGACGATGCATTTGCTGAGCTAAAGGGGGCGATGGAAGATGCACTTGCTTTTGAGCGTGGCAATCGTCGGAATTTGAAGGTAACTCGACTTCAAGCTCCGCGTCCGCCCAAGGCAATGTCACCTCGAGACATCGCCCGCATTCGTCAAAGGCTCAATTGCTCTCAGGCTGTTTTTGCAATGATGCTGAACATCAGCCCCAAAACCGTCCAAGCCTGGGAACAGGGATCCCGAGAGCCAGGAGACGCTGCCCTCAAGCTGCTGACAATCGCTAAGAACCATCCAGAAGTGCTACTCGAGACTTAAGCGCAGTCTAAGTCCAGCGGGCGGTGCCCAACCGCAAATCTGGTTTCAGGAAACTTGTAGCAAGGCAGCCACCAAAAGGCACGAAAGGCGCAAGTGTATTTTTGCGCCTTTTGTGCTTTCTTGTGGCTTATTAAAGATTGGGTGACTTTCCAAAACTTGCGTGGTAAGTTACGCGTTCTAAGTAGTTCCCCCAAATTCATTACCACCAGAGTAGTTCTCCTTGCAGCAGAAGGAGGATTTAATGTTCGCGTCGATTCGCTCGCTTACACCAGTCTTCATCCTGGCCGCGTTCCTGCTTGCGATAACGATGACATTGTCGCACGCCGCAAAGTCTGCAAACGATGCTGCGGCAAACGAGCGCGCAACCGCCGGGCTTGCTGCGTGGGACCAGGTCTACTCCGTCCTGATATCGCCACGCTGCATCAACTGTCACACTGCTACGAACTACCCGCAGCAGGGTGACGATCGTCATCGCCATTTCGCTAATGTGATCCGCGGGCCGGAAGGCAAGGGCGTGCCGGCGTTGACCTGTATAGCGTGTCACCAGGAAGAAAATGCCGATAGCACCGGCGTTCCCGGCGGGCCGAACTGGCACCTCGCGCCGCTGTCGATGCAGTGGCAGGATCTAAACGATCGCCCGTTGTCCAGCGCTGCTGTCTGTCGTTCCGTAACCGATCGTTCGAAGAACGAGAACATGGATGGACCAGCTTTGTTGAAGCATCACGAAGAAGCAGAGCTTGTACTGTGGGCCTGGAATCCGGGACGCAGGCCGGACGGCACTCAGCGAACGATGCCGCCACTCTCGCACCAGGAATTCGTCGCCGCCACACGCACCTGGGTAGAAGCCGGGACACCGTGTCCGAAAGGAAGATAAAGCGATGGCAACTTATCGACTCAATGTGAACGGTTCTGAAAAGACAGTGGACGTTGATCCGTCAACACCGCTCCTCTGGGTGTTACGCGAAGAGTTGAAACTGACGGGCACGAAGTACGGCTGCGGCATCAGCGCATGCGGCGCTTGCACCGTGCACGTCGGCGGCGTTGCGACGCGCTCTTGCGTGGTGCCGGTGTCGCTAATCGGTGGGCCAATCGTCACTATCGAAGGTGTCGGCAGCGATCCTGTCGGACGGGTTGTGCAGAACGCCTGGGTCGAGAAGGACGTCGTGCAGTGTGGTTATTGTCAGAGCGGCCAGATCATGAGTGCGGTTGCGCTTCTGAAAGCAACGCCAAAGCCGACGGAAGCTAACATCGAAGAGTCGATGGGCGGAAATCTTTGTCGTTGTGCAACCTACGTGCGTATTCGAGAAGCCATCATGAGTGCCTCGCAACAAGCGAAGTAAGGAGCCGGTGATGCGATCAAAAACACTGAATTTGAACCGGCGCAGCTTTATTCGTCTGACAACTGCCGCGACCGGCGGATTATTGATTTCGCTCTATTTCGAGAAGCCCGCAGCGACGCAGCAAGCACCTCAACCAAAGGTCTATCCACCTGACGCATTCGTTCACGTGAGGCGCGACGGCAAGATCGCGATCACTGTCAACCGGCTCGAGTTTGGTCAGGGTGTGCAGACTTCGCTGCCGATGATCCTCGCCGACGAGATGGACGCCGATTGGTCCAAGGTCATCGCGGAACTCGCGCCGGCGGCGGACGTCTACAAAGATCCTCTGTTCGGTATTCAGATGGTCGGCGGATCGGGTTCGATCGCACATTCGTTTCAGCAATACCGCGAACTCGGCGCAAAGACGCGCGCGATGTTGGTAGCTGCCGCCGCCGATCGTTGGAAAGTCACTCCGGATCAATGTCGCACTGAAAACAGCATCGTGTATGGACCAGGTGATCGTATAGCTCACTATGCCGAGCTCGCGGACGACGCTGCGCGCAAGCCGGTTCCGGAGAAGGTAACTCTCAAGAACGCTTCTGACTTTCGCATCATCGGAAAGAGGATCCCGCGTCTCGACAGTCGCTCGAAGTGTGATGGCTCGCAAAAGTTTGGCTTGGATCTGGATCTTCCGGGAATGAAGATCGCGCTCATCGCTCGCCCGCCGGTTTTTGGCGGACGCGTCAAGAGCGTAGATGATCGCGACGCTCGAAAGCTCGACGGAGTGCGCGACGTGTTCGAGATTCCGCTCGCGAAGGGCGGTGGCGTAGCGGTTGTCGCCGACCGGTTCTGGACTGCAAAGCAGGCCCGCGATCGTTTGCAGATTGAGTGGGACTTGTCAGGCGTTGAACAGGCAGACACGGTCCAACTATTCGCGCGCTACAAACAGCTCGCAACAACTGAGGGCAAGGTCGCGCTCAGCCGCGGTGACATTAAAGCGATGGATAGTATTCCGCGCGCGAACCGCATCATTGCCGAGTACGAATTTCCTTACCTTGCCCACACGCCGATGGAGCCGCTGAACGCCACAGTCAAGTACGAGGGCGAAAAGGCGGAGGCGTGGGTGCCCTCACAATTTCAAACGATGGACCAGGCGATAATCGCCGAGGTGCTCGGACTCAAACCCGAACAAGTTACTTTTCACACTGAGTTCGCGGGAGGCGGTTTCGGGCGGCGCGCGGTTACCGATTCACACGTGCCGCGTGAGGCGGCGTTGATTGCAAAGCGTTTCCGTGGCACTCCAGTCAAGCTCATCTGGAGCCGCGAGGATGATGTGCGCGGCGGCTACTATCGTCCGATGCATGTTCATCGTGTCGAGATCGGCGTCGGGCAGGATGGAATGCCCGCGGCGTGGCGTCACGTTATTGTCGGGCAATCGTTACTCGCGGGAACTCCTTTCGCGATGATGATGAAGGACGGAGTCGACGAGACGGCCGTCGAAGGCACGAAGGACACCAGTTACAACCTTCCGAATTTTCACCTGACCGCACATCATCCGACTGTAAATGTGCCGGTACTCTGGTGGCGCTCAGTTGGACACACCCACAATGCGTTTGTGATGGAAACGCTTATTGATGAAATCGCTACTCGAGCGAACGCCGATCCGATTGCTTACCGGCGGAAATTGCTCAAGCCCGATGCGAAAAAGCTTCACGCCGCGCTCGAGTTGTTAGATCAAAAGAGCGGCTGGCGAAAGGCGCTGCCGAAAGGACGAGCCGCGGGGATTGCCTGTCACGAGTCATTCGAAACTGCGGTAGCGTGCGCGGTGGAAGTCTCGATAGAGAATGGACGTCCGCGAATTCATCGCGCGACTGTTGCGGTTAACTGCGGGCTGGCTGTTAACCCGTTGACGGTTGAGAGCCAGTTTCAAGGTGGTCTGGGTTTTGGTTTGACGCAGTTGATGGCGAAGGGTGCGATCACCTTGAAGGATGGACGCGTCGAACAGCGTAACTTCGACGGCTACACACCGCCCTATATCATGGACGTTCCGGCGACGATCGATGTTCACATCGTTCCGAGCACCGAAGCGCCGACAGGTTGCGGCGAGCCACCAGTTCCGGTGATTTCACCCGCGGTAGTGAATGCGCTTTCGAAGTTAACTGGCAAGCGCTACCGCACGCTTCCATTGGTAAGTGTGTAGCACTTGTAATCCTGTAAAAGCCGCTTCAACGGATCAGATAAAACGCAGTCTGGCGCGGGCGAAACCACTTCATTCCGTCCTTAGTTAAATGCGCGTCGTCTTCCATCATCATCGTGACCTTCTGGCCGTTCCACTCCGGCACCGGAGTCGTTGTGTTGAGCTCGATAGATGTGTAGGACCCTTCGCGAAAAGGTGGTTCCAACGGAGCTCCGGCGGCCGGACGGCGAAAGTCGATACTGGCGCCGAGTGCGTGTCCCTGATTGCCGACTGAGTGCGAATAGATCATTGCTTCGATTCCAAGCTTCTTCATGTCAGCCATCGTTGCATCGTAGACTTCGAAACCCTTTGCACCGGGTTTGATGTGAGTAAACAATGCATCCTGAAGCCGATTCGTATTGACTAGCGCTTTCTTCAATCCCTCCGGCGCATCCTTCTCACCGTCGCGCAACACGTATCCCATCTTCTGCCAGTCAGTACTCAACCCCATGTAATTCAAACCACAATCGATGTGAATCACATCGCCGCGCTGGATGACGACTGACTCTTCAGCGACACTCAGAAACTGAAGTGTTTTTCCCGTCTCCTGGTTTTGTCGTTGCACTCGTAGATCCGGTTGAAACCACACACCGAGACCAAGGTTGTTCACCTGTTGCAGAAACCACCAACGAACATCGCCGACGGTAGTCTTGCCCGGTGTAATTACCTCGTTTGAAAACGCGCGCTGCGTCAAGACATCGGTAAGCGCGACAGCCGTTCGATAATGCTCGAGCTCTTCCGGCAGTCGCGTGTCCATGTATTCGACTATCAAGGGAGCGGCGGAGACGAAGCGTGATGCATGGTCCTGCCCGAGAGTTTCTGTCAAGAACTTGTACGCATCATGAGTGAGACCATTGGTTGCGCCGCGTGTTCCGCCCATGTTGAGAGCAATCGCTTTGGGGTTTCGCTCGTCTACAATCCGACGCAGCGTTGCTGCGATGTCTTTGCCGGGAGGATTCAGCACTTCGAAGAAGTACTTCAAGTGTTCTTCGGGATAACGAACGAGCGCGATGCGATCGAGTTTGTCGCCACCGCGATCAGCGAAGATGAAGAAGTCGCGACGGCCCACGTAAACAAGCGGTGGTGCGATGTATTCTGTTACTGGATCAGCGTGAAACTCTTCATTCGTCACGATCCACATGTCGATCTTTTGCTGGCGCATCATCGGCAGCAGCATCGTCTCGAGACGTTTCTTCAGCCAACTTTCCCGCACGGCCTGTTGTTCGCGTACCGGCAGCAGTTTCGGAAGCGACTCGATAGTGTTTCGTGTTTGCGAATAGATCGATGAACACAAGCCACAAAGAAGCACCAAAAGCACAAGTGCCTTCGCCGATGTTTTTGACACTTTAGATCGCATAGGCGCGGCATTATTCCATACCAAAAGACACGCGGCCAACTCCTTAAAATGATGTCAATCCCTGTCAACCAGGCTCCGAGGGAAAGTCCGAGGTGATAAAAATGTGAATTTATTACCCAAAATGAGGCGTTCCCTGATTGACATCGCTTAATTAACTCATTTACTCTGCGCGCTGCTCCGTCCGTTTTACCCACGGCTACAAAAGCACTGCTTGTTCCTGGCGAACCCGCTGTTCGCTGCTTCGCAATTTCACCGGACATCTAAACAACCTACATGACCAAAGGGGGACCAACGAAAGATGCTTTTGAGAAGCTACTGCGCTGGCTCAACCCTGATCCGGAAAAAGCCGGCGAGAAATACGAAAAAATTCGCTTGCGACTGATTCGGGTCTTTGCTTGTCGTGGCGGTTGTGAAGCCGAGGATCTGGCAGACCAGACGATCAACGTAGTTCAGTCAAAGATTGACTGGCTCTCAGCCAACTACGTTGGGGATCCGGCATTGTACTTCTACGGAGTGGCCAAAAAGATCCATTCGAAGCCGAAACCCCTCCCGCCCCCGCCCCTACCTGAGCCTGACCCGCCCGACGTCGAGCGTGTATGTGGCTATCTTGACGATTGTTTGGAAAACCTGCAGTCGGCTGAGCGCGACCTCGTCCTGCGGTATCATCAAGGCGAGAAGCAGGAAAAAATTCAAAATCGAAAAAAATTGGCCGAGGAATTGAAAATTTCTCGAAACGCACTGAGAATAAAGGTGTGTCATATTCATTCACGCCTCAGAGAATGCGTCGAGCGCCGTTTGCAAGAGCAATCAACTGAGTGAAACGCCTTGGCCGCGGGAAGCATATTTAGTAGAAGGTTTCCCGATGGCCGGAAAGCATTAGTTAATGGCTCTTACTACCCATGACCAAGCGAAGGTCCGACAATATTTACTGGGGCATCTCAGCGATGAGGAGCAGCAGGACATAGAAGGACGCCTCCTGATTGAGGACGACCTCTTCGAAGAACTGGAAATCTCAAAAGGGGAACTGATTGAGGAGTACGTCTCGGGTGAACTGCGCGACAATGAGCGACGATGGTTCGAGAGTCATTATTTATCGTCCGCGGAAGGAAGACAGCGGCATACCTTCACGATTGCGCTGAATTGCCTCAAACATCCAGCCCCAGTCCCGCAACACCTCACCTGGTTTGAACGGCTGCAATCTTTTTTCAGGACACGGCGCTGGGCGCTTGCTACTGCAATGTCGGTGGCTGTGATAGCTGTGATAATGGTGCTTTGGCTACCGTCTCGGCCTCAAACGTCGCTGGCGGTAACGCTCAACAGCAGTGTCATCAATCGTTCGCCAACAGATAATCAGTACCTGCAAATACCGCTGAAACCCGATGTCGGAGAAGTACAACTCTCTCTGAAACTTCCTGAAGCTCCAACGCCCGGAGTGAATTATCGCGTTGAATTAGACAACCGGCGGGACATTAAACCTCTCAAGCCTTCTGCTCATGATGCGAGTGCTGTTGTAGTGGTGATTCCAGCGAGAGAACTGCCGGCAGGATTCTATGCTTTGAGGGTGTACACAATCAGACCCGAAGGCGGCGAAACAAAAGTGCCCGGTGACTACTTCTTTCAAATAACTAAATAGCACTTGGCCGCGTTTGACGCCGATACCACCAGACCGCAACCGCAATACCTAACACCACCAGCCCGCCAATAATCAGAATCGTCAAACTTACTCCACGGCTGAGTTGCGGTGTAGTAGTGATGACCTGGTTGTACTCACCTTGCAGCGTAAACGCGGCCCAATAATGCGGCGAGCGCCACTCGGGCCGCTGGCGGATACTATTTTGCGCCGCTCGCAAAGCCTCCGCGGGTTTCATTCCGTGCTGCAACATGTTGCTGTAGAAAAGCTTCATCAACTCGGCTGTGGCCGCGTCGTCGACTTTCCACAAACTCGCGACCACGCTGGATGCGCCCGCATACATGAACCCGCGAGTTAAGCCGACGAGTCCTTCACCGCGTACATCCTTCCCAAGCGCTGTTTGGCACGCGCTTAAAACCACCATGCGAACGGGCGCCCGCAATTCGTAAATCTCCTGGAGCCCTACAAACCCATCTATCTGCTGGCCCTCGCGATTAACTGTGGATAAAACCAGACCGGAAAATTCAGGACGCTTGGGATCGAGGAAACCATGTGTCGCCAGATGCAGCATCGCATATTGCGTTAAGTCCGTGCTTAGCAGTCGTTCGCGCGTGGCGGCAAAATCACTGACCACCAGGGCTTCTTTACCCGCCAGTTCACGCAGATTATTCAATTCGCGGGTGGCGTAGAAGAGTGGTGTGATAACCGATGGATCGAAAGCGTCGCCATTGAGTTCAATGTCTCGCAACGCAGACCGCCAACGGCCCATGCCGGGTTGTTGCATCGCGATTACCTGGTCCGTACCTTCTTCATTCTTACGCTCAGCGTAGTTTGCTGGAAAGATGGGATCGCCGAATGCTGCGAGCACTTTTGTTGCCGGCTGGCGTTGTGCGACTTCTTTTCTGATGTCGCCGAGGATAGATCCCGAGGGAGCATTGACGACCTCCAACTTCGCCACCATCGGTTCCGTGCCTGGGGAGAGCGGTAGGATTTGAAAAGGGATGAAGTTGAGCGTTTCATCCGGCACGACGATGACCACGCGTTTGTCCAACTCCGCGGCGACTGGTGATAACACCATCCGGCTCAGTTCCTGAGAAGCCGCATTTAGTTTGCTGTCGTTATCTGAAGCGGGTGGAAGCGAAAGCAAGTCATAAACTTTTCTTGCGGCGGAATCGATCTCGGTTTTTCCGGGTAGCTCAAACGTCTTGATGGAGTTGCGCGTCACCACCCAAGCAAAACTCTTCTCCGGTCCCACGCTGTATTCCAGGAGCGCCGTTTCATTGTCGCCGATCACTTCATCCTGAATTCGCTGCAGGTTCCAGGCAACAGGCTGAGTGATCTGCTTGTAAGCGGGATAGCGCTCGTTTATGACTGCGGTGACCTGATTGTATTCTGCTTCCAACCTCGAAATCTCGGCATTCAATGCGTTCATCTCTTGCGTGTTGTATGTCGTGTTGAGTAACCCGGATCGGTACTCGGACCGTTGCCGGAGTGTTTGCCGCAGCGACTTTTCACGTTGTGCGAGCTCAGAATCGAGACCGGGCGCGAAGTTCGACTGAGTGGCACGCAGGAAGTCTGCAAGTGAACGGGCACGCGCCGATTCGCTGATCTCAAGCGCACGGATGTCGTAGCCCTTATTGGGCTCTAGTCGATGCTTATTCATGAGACATTCGATATAGGTTTGATAACGGTCATGAACTGATGCGGAAAAAGCCAGGTCGAGATCCCGGCTGGAAGAAATGCGATTCAGTTTCTCGGTCATTTCAATCGAACGCGATAGATAATCTTCTGCCTCGTCAAACTTCCCGCGCTTCAATTGCAGGCGGCCGAGCGCGTAATAAATTGCTGCGCCTTCAACCGGTCTGGCCAACTTGTTGAACGTCTCCACTGATCGCACGTAATTTTGCTGGGCGCTTACAAACTGCCCCTGATACTCCAGAACCTGCCCGAGTAACCCTTGTACGCGCGCAGCTTCCATTGGATTGACGGCCCGCTGGTAACGATCCAGTGCAAACTGCAAAGCCTCCCTCGCAGCAGCATAATCGCCTGTCGCGAGACGGATTTGGCCGATCTGTTCATAACTCGCGGCTGCCCGGGGGCTGTCGTTGGGGACACCAATCAGAGACTGATCGAGGAACTTCAAAGCCTCTGAATAATCTTGCTTGAGAAAGTAGGTCCAACCCAGTGCCCAGGTGCCATACCATATCAACTCAGGCTTTTGCGTCTGGCGGTAATAAGCCAAAGCCCTCTCGAAATGCCTGACGGCATCTTCCGGCAAACCATGTTCGTTGTAGACTTCCGCTATTCCGGCCGCAATCTGGCCCATCTTTTCCGGTTCAGCGTCCTCGTCAATGAGGCTTTGTGCCTGGGTATAAAGCGAAATACTATTTTGCCATTCGGCTTTGCGATAATTAATGAAACCTAAATTGATCAAGGCGCCGGCTTGCGCAGGAGGGTTATTCAGATCGCGCCAGAGTTGTAGTGCTTGTTCATAGCTTTGGGTGGCTTCGGGGAGTATGTTTTGCGCCATGTAGGAAATTCCAACTTGCTCGTAGGCACGCGCCATCCCCTGTTTGTCGCCAAGAGTTTGCCAGAGAGCGAGTGCCGCTTGCGCTGTTTGTACGGCCAGAGCATGGTTGCTGTCGTTCTGGAGATCGCTGAGTGTGAGGAGCGCTTGGGCTTTGCCGCGCACATACCCTGATTGTTCGCTCAATGTTATCGATCGAGTAAGAATTGTTTCCACACGGCTCGTATCCGCGAGCCTGTAAGCTGCGGCGAGTCCGTTGAGATTATCAACTTCAACTTCAACCGCGGGCGCTTCTTTGAGCAGGTCCAGTGCCTGGTTGTGACTCGTGATTGCGTTTTCCGGCGAGCTGAGAATTAAGTGAAGGTGGCCCACGCGATTGAGTACGCGGGCCGCCTCTATTTTTTCACCTGCAGTAAGAAAGAGTCGAGCAGATTCTTCCAGTCTCTTCAAAGCTTCCTGCCGCTCGACCAGAGTGGTCGCGTTGTCGTTTGTCGTAGCCGCAATTTGCCGCGCCGTTTCTATGCTTGTTTCTTGCGCTCGCCCGCTGAATGCAAGACACAGCAGAACTGTGAGCGTAAAGAAATGGCGCGGCATTTTGCTTCGGCTCATGACTCAAACCTGCACTAAACGTTACGTCCTGCGTGGACGTGGGAGAGACCTGTCTAAGCTGCGTGCAAGATTTATGACTGGCCTGCGCGTGACGTGTGGGTAATTTTTTATTGAACCACAATCGCAATCGCTGCCTGTGGGATCCTGACCGCCACCCTTGACCGACGGGCCGAGAGGATCTCTTCCTCCTCCCTTGAGTTGACCGTCGTCATTGAAGCTCCGGGCAGTGATTTCTTGAAGTAAGTCAATCAAGTTTTGATCGAGGTTTCGCTGCACCGGAACTTTATCCAGGTCATCCTCTTCTACTTGCTGAGGCAGGCGCTTGGTTTCCTTGAAATACACTTTCAGGAATTTGTGCCAGCGCGTTCCTTTAGTGAACTCAAACTCTGCATACTGCTCTCGCCACATCGGATTCCCAACGGGGTCAGACCAGGGGAAGTAAACTGAGAGCCCATGCGAGTACTGATAATCGGGCCCACAATACTCACAACGCACGATCACGCCATTGTCGTCTCCTGAGTACCCCCGCTTCAGTACTTTCATGACTTCATAACAGGCAGCACGAATTTGGTTAACGAGAACTCCGGTCTCTTTCGACGCTGCTTTGGCCTGCTCGCATTTCAATCTGAGGCGGAAGCAGAAATCGTAAAGATCCGTGTATTTTTCCTCGTAGTAACTTTGAGCCTCCCAATGAGCCAAAATCACGAGATCGCGGATCAACGGATCCTTCATCTTTTTAGAGGATCTCAAACCCTTAATCAGGTTTGAGACCAGGATACGCACTGGCTTTTGTATATCCTCCACTTTGTGCAGGTCACACAAGGTCAGGTCACAATTATATCCGGCGATCTGAAAGTCGTAGCTGTTGAATAGGCAATACTGGAAGATCGATACAATCAGCCGCTTGATTCTGGCCTTTGTATAGAGCTCGGTTTGCTTTTTGGGTAGAGCGTCCAGAAGCAACTGCTGGTTTAGCCACCTCAGATAACCCCCATCGAACGGTTTCCGTCGATGTTTATCGAACAGGTCTCTGATGCTTGGGTCGAGTGCTACATTCTCGAACGGCTTCTCTTCGATGAGCTTTGGATTACACAGCACACCGCTGCACGCATGAGCCAGAGCCTCGACAAGCTTCTTTTGCGGCGCGTGTCCAATAGAATGCCGGCTCAACAGTTCCCGTCCTCCGTTTCCGTTAAGGCGGTCGCGGAGAAACCGCGAGGTAGGATCGCTTCCGACCTTCACTCTATCAACCATGCCATTGGTTTCGATGTCGTCCTCAGTGAATGGGGCGGAATTCAGATCATTGAACAAGCGAATCAGGATCTGGCGATAAGGCCAACTGCCAAGATAAGTCGGGCCCTGGGCGGCAAGCATATAGTTAGCCTTGCCTTTGAGTTGAAGCGCGACTTCCGCACCGCTCATCGAACAGCTATGGAAACCAACGAGTTCGAGTTGGCCCGGTTCCTCGTCTTCCTTAATGATGCTGTTGAACTTGTCCAGCACCTCGCCGAGGTCTTTTAGCAACAGCGACCGCGGCGTTGAGTTGCTATCGTTGTTGGTGGTGTGTTCGTCAAGCAGGAACAGTTCGTTACCTACGGCCAAACCGTGCCCGATCATGAACAGCATGTAGTGGCGGGCCGGGTATTTTTCTCGACAGAAACGAAGAAATTCTCCTAAAGACTTCTTAGGCTCCTGCTCGTCCGCCAATCTCTTCCACGGCACGGGCGCGTTGTACTTAACGCGATCCTTCAACACCTCTTTGATCCTCTTGTTGATATCAGCATCCCAGAGTTTGTCTGCCGCTAGATTCCGTACAAAAGAATCGCTTGCAGGAAACCCGATATTGACTCGATTGGGAAACTTGAGCTTCTCCATGCGATTCACGTCAAAGATGTGTACCGGCATGTTCACAGTGTGTGGATCAAACTGAACGAGCACGTTGGCTTCCGGATGGTATCCCGCATTCTTTATGTTTTTGAGGTGCGAAATTGTTCCGGGCGCCAGCGGATTATCACTAGCAAGGTAAAACATCACCGTCCATTCTTTGGTTTGCGGCATTTTAATTCTCCTCCTTCATTGGCCGTTTTGGACACCACGAGTGATGCCACTCGGGGAGCTTTCGAGTGATCCATAGGCCTGAGTGGGCTATCAGCGGGCCTTTGATGTTTGGGGTGCTACGGTTCGCTCCGTTGCGCCCGTCGCAGAATTGTTCTTCTCGATTGTTATGGCGTTAACTGGCAAAGCGTTTCGCGATCTGCCGCGATGTCACTGCGATCACGTTTCGCCTCACGGCCGAAATATTTTTCTAGCACTTGCCATATCGGATTAAAGGGTCAACCAGATTCTTTGCGGCAGTCAGCTTAAATTCAATTCTTCAAGGGGATCTTTCATCATGAAAATACTTAAAACCATTGCTCCGTATATCGCTATGCCCTTGTCCGGTCTCTTGCTGTTCAGTGTGCTACTGGTGCCGCCCGCCCAGGCGCAAGATGCCCGGAAGAGGGTAATCATCGTGAACGCGGAACAGCCAAACATCTGGACGCTGGAACAAGCGCATTACTTGCTGGCGCAAATGCACCGGCGAAACCTGGACCTGAAAGCGAAGAGCCTCGAAGATCTCGATCCAAACGAGATCAACGGGCTGCGTTTTGACGTGATGCGCATGCTGATTGAGTTTGGGGCCACCTTTAATCAGGCCGATCTAGTGAGCAATCGCCTGTTTTCGCAGAACCAGAGTTTTAATTCCGAACGACGCCGGACCCTAACAGCCGAAAGCGATCGGCTGCGCAAGGAATCGGTCACACTTACCGGCGACATCGACGAGCTCGAAAACCAGAAGGCCGACGCGGATACAGAGGAAGAAAAAGCGCGTCTGGACGCAAAGATTTCATCGAAGAAGAACCGGCTCGCCCGAGTGGACAAAGAGCTCGACAACGTAAACGGGGAGTTGAAGACGCTAAACGTTTCCGCCGGCGAACTCCGGGCCACAATGGGAGGAGCGGAATTCGATCCTGAAAAGTTGCCGAAGAGCATATTTGACGACGCCTTCAAACAGGCGGCCGCCGACCAGATAAAGCGGTTCAGTGAAGAACCAAAGCTGAACGCCTCGCTGCGTCTGGATAATTTCCTCGAGATGCAATACGAGATCATCGCCAAACAGCTCTCGCTGCTGCGCGATGAGTTGGGACCCGGCGAGCGTCTGCTCTTTCTTGAACTGCCGCAGACGATCAATGTCACGCATCATGAGGCAAATGAGAAGTGGGCGCAGTCGTGGTGGAAGATTGCCGGGTATACGAAGCGTGAACGAGTCAGCTCTACAGGACCATCTCGGAAGGAGAACACGCCACCCGTTAAGACGGAGGAAACCGTCAACTCCATCCTCAGCGGCAGCGCCCTGGTACGGCGGCCTGAGCTATACCCAGGCTCTGAAAGGGCCACTTATACAGATACCTTTATCAACCTTGACAAACCGCAAGAAGTGAAGGAGGGACACCTCAAAACGTACTTGGAAACGGTTAGGTTGTCGAATGGGTTAGTGCGTACGGTGGAACTCATCCCCCGTCAAAGCTCGCTGAACGTCGGCGACATGAATCTAAACGTGCACGCGGGCGCGTTCAACTTCGTACTGTCGACGCTCTTTGGTTTTGGATCTCAACTCAGCGTTCAGCGGCAGCGCGAGCAGTTTTCGCAATTTGTACAGCAGGAACTTTACTCCTCAGCTTTCGGCAAAGGCTCGCGCGAGTTTGGCTGGACGTTTACCCCGATGCCCGGTATGGATCGGTTGCAATCAGGTGTGCGCACCACTTATGCGATAGTAGTTGTGCCGGACAACGCATCTTCTATTGTCCTCGAAACGAACGGCTGTTACTTTCCGCGTTCAGCTTACCCACCGCTTAACTTCGAAGAGACCAAATATACCGATTGGAACCAGCGGAACAGAACTAGTCGCAACTGTGGTGGATCGCCGACCAAAGCGTTCATAGTGCCAATTCCAACCGCCATCGAGGGCTCCAGTGATTTCTGGGTTCGTCGAGTCGATTACCAGCCGGTGGCAAAAGGTAAGCAGATCGTGGTGTCGCTAACCGGCCGGAATTTCTCCAACCAGATGGGAGTGCTGATTAACGGAGTAGCGCTGCGTCATTCGATTGGCCTGGCGCAACCTCTAATACGTGACGACAGTACCGCAGGGCGACTCACGGAAGAGGAGTTTAAGAATGCGGAAGTACAGGGGCACATTGAACGCGTCGATGCACAGAAGATTGTATTCACGTTCAGGATGCCGGAGGACTTCGAGGGCACACCCACAATCACTCTCGTGGCACCGGGGAAAGCCATCGACATTAACTGGTTAGATAACATCGGCATCAACGAGTATTCGGTAGCCACCCTTGCATCCCAAAATGACAGAGCTTGCAAAAAGGATTCTGATATGGGATGTGTGCATCTAGCTCCACCGATGTTTTCCAGTGATCCTCCGCCAGAACTCCGAATCGATAGGGTCGAGGCCTTTCGCAACACCGGGGGCAACATGAATGTGCTTATCACCGGGTCGGGGTTCAAGGGTGAGCACAAGGTGTTAAAGGTCTTTATCAATGGCTCTTTCCAGCCTGCAGCTAACGTTGAATCAACGACGTTGATAAGCGCTACCACCATTCCCGCCCCGACGGACGATAACATTCAGGTCACGCTTGTCGTCGACAATAAAACCCTCAACGCAGCAGCGGTCGTAAATCCGCTGCAACTCAAGGTCGACAAGGTGACAGTCGTCAGTTATGAACCGGCTACCAAAGGACAAGCCGGAGTCTTGGTGGTCAGAATTGAAGGTAGAGGCTTCAACAGTGGCCTGCAGTCGTTTCCCAGGAAAATCCGGCTGAATGTCGCGTCTTCAACTGAGGCTTTTCTGACGATTCCAAACCCTAACCAAACTGAGATTGTGACGCTTCACGATCCCGTCACCAAGATTGATGTCAGCACGGTGATTGGACGCAAGCCGCCGCAATGAAGATCTGAGTCGTTGACCCTCAACAGGCCATCCGGGACCGGAATGTGACACGGCAACATCAATGGTTGTTAACTCGCTTCCGGTCCTGAATACCAGGTCAAGCCGATTCTGTGCTTTTGGCGCCCTTTGTGGCTGAACCTTCCTGTCGTTTCCGACACAAAATCTCCATATTTCAAAATGTTAAAACCTGTTAGACTGCCTTCTCCCCCGACCGCGTCTTCCCAAACGGTGTATGAATTTGCCTAGCGACTGCCCCTTCATCCACCACTTAATAGTTGCAGTCACAGCCAGTTGAAACTTCTTCACAGTTTCCCGGAGTACTAAATGAAGCGTTTTCTTTACCCCATCGTGTGGAGTGTCTCTCTCGGGCTCCTCTCCTTATCGCTCCTCGTTTTCGAAAAAAGAACGCGCGCGGAGTCCGTCACCAGCGTGCCATCGCAAACCAAAATCTCGAAAGACATCCTCCAGAAGGTTGCTGAAGGCCGGAACTCCGAACTCGTTCGCGTCATCATCCAGCCGGCCGGCAGCCAATCCGATCTCTCAATCGACTCCACGCTGGAAGAGTCAGGCGGAAGCAACATCCGTAAGTTTAAGACCTTCCCGGTTCGCGTAGTGACGTTGCCGGTACAGGCCGCGGTCGCAATCGCCAGCCGAAGTGATGTCGCGTACGTTTCGCTCAACCGCGACGTGAGATCGATGGGTCACGTCTCGCTCACAACGGGCGCGGACCAGATTCGAAGCAGCGGCAGCAATGGTACCTCGTTGGATGGCACAGGCATTGGGATCGCGATTATTGATTCCGGTGTTGACACCGCCCATGCTTCTTTTCTGAATCGATCAAACGGTGTTCGCGTCGTTTACAGTGAAGACTTCACTGGCGAGGGCCGGACTGACGATCCTTACGGCCACGGGACGCACGTCGCCGCGCTGGCCGCGGGCAATGGCCGCATCTCAAACGCTCAATATGTCGGCATCGCGTCAAACGCAAACATCATCAATCTGCGCGTGTTGAATTCCGAAGGTGCCGGCACAACCGCCTGGGTGTTACGCGCACTCGATTGGGTCGCTTCAAATCGCGCGACTTACAACGTTCGTGTTGTGAACATGAGTCTGGGCATGCCCGCGATCGACTCATACATCAACGACCCGATTTGTCGAGCGGTGCGGCGCCTCGTTGATTCAGGTGTGGTCGTCTTCGCTGCTGCCGGCAACAACGGTAAAGACAGCAATGGCAACAAGCTTTACGGTCATATCCACTCGCCGGGTAATGAACCGTCAGCAATTACCGTGGGCGCCTCAAACACATTCGGCACGGACGGACGCAGCGACGACGCTGTTTCGTCATTCAGCTCGCGCGGACCGACGCGCAGTTTTACTACAGACGGACAAGGCGTCAAGCATTACGACAACATCATCAAGCCCGACATCGTGGCCCCGGGCAACAAATTGGTCGAGGCAGAGTCTGTCGGCAATTACCTGATAGCACACAATCCGTCGCTGGATGCCGGCGTCAGTGGTGCTGACGCTCGCAAGATGATGTTCTTGAGTGGGTCTTCGATGGCGACGCCGGTCGCCGCGGGAACTGCTGCATTAATGCTCCAGGCAAACCCAAGCCTTACTCCAAACCTGGTCAAGGCATTGCTGATGTACACCGCGCAACCTCTTGCGGGATTCAACATGCTGGAACAAGGCGCGGGACAGTTAAACGTCGCGGGCGCGGTCCAATTGGCCAAACTGGTTCGAACCGATCTGAGCGCCTCGACGACCGTCGGCTCGGCGCTGCTCACGGTCGCAGTTCCGCCTGCACCGCAAACAACTATTGCTAATCAAACGTTCACCTGGTCTCGCGGCATCATTCTCAATCACACGTATGTGACCGGAGTGGATCTAATCACGAAGTATCAGCTCATTTACTCTGCCGGAAATCTACTCGGCAGCGGCGTCGTCACTGGTGACGGCGTGTTGATGCTCGATCCCTCGTTCTACTCGGATGGTGTAGTTACTGGCGATCAAATTCTTACGAGCTACGGGGTGGTAACTGGAGACGGCGCAGCTTTCCTTGCTGTCAATCTGCTGTATCGAGATCTCTTGACCGAAAGTAGTTGGTTGAGCGATGGTGTAGTCACTGGCGATGGGGTTGTCACTGGGGACGGTGTCGTAACAGGCGATGGCGTTGTCACGGGGGATCTTGTCATGGCTGCGCAATCCGCAATGCTCAACGGCGAGAGCGGTTCATCCATGTCAGCTTCAGCAGACAGTGGCACTGACTGCCTGGACTATTAAACTGATTCACAAGCTCTACATTGATTACACAGATCCCGTCGATCTGTGTAATCGGTGTAATCTGCGGTTGAGGTAAGCACAATGAGCGCTGCAGAAGCAGATGTTGTTAATCGACCGCACTTCGGACAAGTTTATTTGTGGTCGCTCATGGCCACGGGAGTAGCGATCGCGCTTGTCGCCCTCTACCAGTTGCCCTTCCATAACCTCGATGTTCGTTTTTTCTTCCTGTGTTTGATGGTGATTGCGAGTTCGTTTATCGCAGTCAAAATTCCCCGCGTCAGTGGTCGCATTACAGTTGCCGACACGTTCATTTTTCTCGGAATGCTCATGTACGGCGGCGCTGCGGCGATTCTGCTTTCTGCTCTGGAAGGCGTCGCCGTGACCGTCATCATCAGCAAGAAGCCACGCATATTCCTGTTGAACTCTGCGATTCTCGCTACCAGTACGTTTTTTACCTCGACCGTTCTGAACCTGGTCTTTGGTCCACCCGCAAGCCTTGCTGAGAAAGGCTTCTCACCACAGTTCTTTTACGCGATCTGCGTGATGGGTTTCGTGCAGTACATTGCCAACACCACTCTGATTGCAATCGAGAAGGCGGGCAAGATTAAAGAATCCGTTTGGAACACGTGGCGAACTTACTACTTGTGGACTTCGGTGACCTATTTCGCGGGCGCGTCTGCAGCGGGTATCATCACGATTCTCATCTATAGATACGGGTTCTACGCAGTCGTGGCGACTGCGCCGATCATCCTCATTATCTGTTTCACGTATCAGACCTATCTCAAGAACATCGAAGCTTCAGTGGCCCAGACCGAGGCGGCGCGGCGTCACGTCGAAGAACTCTCAAAATACATCACCGAATTGCAGCATTCGGAAGAAGCGCGCGGCCAGTTACTGCTGCGTGCTGAACGCGCGCGCTCCGAAGCTGAAGCGGCTAATCGAATCAAAGACGAATTCCTGGCTACGCTTTCTCATGAATTGCGCACACCTTTGACTTCACTGCTCGGCTGGTCCAGCGTGCTTCGTGAAGCACAGCGTGATGAGAAGGTGTTGAGCCAGGGACTCGAAGCGATCGATCGCAATGCAAAGGTCCAGGCGCAACTCATCGACGATCTGCTCGACGTGTCGCGCATCGTTTCCGGCAAGCTCAATCTCGAAGTCAGGCCGCTGGACATCTCGTCTGTAACACGAGCGGCGATCAACGTCGTGCGACCAGCGGCCGATGCTAAAAACATCAGCCTGGACTACTGGGCACAGCCCGGGCTTGGAGCAATCTCCGCTGACTCGGCACGCCTGCATCAGATTATCTGGAACCTGTTATCGAATGCGGTGAAATTCACTCCGCACGGTGGCAGGATCTCCGTGCGAGTCGAGCAGGATGGAGTCGACGCGCGCGTGACGGTGCAAGACACCGGGCAGGGAATCGATCCGGAGTTTCTGCCGCGAGTCTTCGATCGCTTTCGTCAGGCTGATAGTTCGACGACGCGTAGCTTTGGTGGATTGGGATTGGGACTGGCGATCGTTCGACATCTCGTCGAACTTCATGGCGGCACCGTTTCCGCGTATAGCGAGGGAATCGATCGCGGCGCGAGTTTTTCAGCAACGTTCCCGCTGCTCGCGGATCGCACTGAACCGATCGCGTTGGCCCACAGTGGTGAAATTAATTTTTCGGACATGCGTTCGCTTGACGGATTGCGCGTTTTGCTTGTCGACGATGAACCGGAAGCACGCCAGATTATCGGCACGGTGATCACGCGCACGGGAGCGGAAGTAAAGATCTGCGCGTCAGCACGCGAAGCACTGGCCAACTTGATGGACTGGAAGCCAGACGTGATCCTTAGCGACATCGCGATGCCGGAGGAAGACGGTTACAGTTTTATCGGCAAGGTACGATCGCTTCCGCGTGATAAAGGCGGCGACACACCTGCCGCGGCGTTGACTGCTTACGCTCGCGACGTGGATCGGCGTCAGGCGCTCGCGGCGGGCTATCAGATGCACATCGCGAAACCGATCGGCGCCGGCCAACTCGTCACCATGATCGCAAGACTCGCCGGCCGCGACGTCTGATTCAGACCTGTGCAATCCGTGCAAATTTGTGGCTAAATAATAGGCCATGAAGAAAGCACCGGTCGGAATCGGAATTGTCGGGACGGGGTTTGCCCGGACCACGCAGGTCCCAGGCTTTCGCGATTGCATGGGCGCGAAGATTGTTTCCATTACAAGCCGGCATCGCGAGCGCGCGGAAGCTGTTGCCAAAGAGTTTGGAATTGAACACGTCGCCGCCGATTGGCAGGAACTGGTGGCCCACCCGGACGTCGATCTCGTCAGCGTTGTTACGCCTCCATCCACTCACATGGAGGTCGCTCTCGCGGCACTCGAGCAACGCAAAGCCGTACTCTGCGAAAAACCGATGGCGATGAACGCGGCCGAGGCCTTGCGAATGACCGAGAAGGCAAAGGCCGCCGGCGTGCTCGCCTTGATTGATCATGAGCTGCGTTTCCTCAACAGCCGGCGCGTGATGCGCGGGATGCTCGAGTCAGGGGCGATCGGTTCGGTGCGTCATTGCAACTACGTGTTTCGCTCTGACTATCGCGGGGTCGCGGATCGCCCGTGGGATTGGTGGTCGGATGCGTCAATGGGAGGCGGCGCACTCGGTGCAATTGGATCTCATGTCATCGATTCCTTCCGCTGGGTGTTGAGTACTGAAATCTCGAGCGCCCTCGGGATGCTGACGACTCACATCAAGCAGCGCACCGATAAGGGCAGCGGGAAATCGCGCGAGGTCACGACCGACGACGAAGCGAAGCTGCTCTTTAAGTTTGCTGATGGACCACACACGCAGGCTGCAACCGGCGCTGCGTCTATTTCCGTGCTCGAGTCGGGAAAGTACGAGAACCGGCTCGAGATTTACGGCACCAAAGGCGCGTTGATGGTTGAAGAGACTGGCGAGCTGTGGCGTTCGCCGCTCGGTTCCGGCGCGTGGCGGCCGGTCCAGGTGGACCAGGACCACATGGCCCAGGGAATGCGCGAAGGGAGTTGGTCCAGAGGTTTCACTGCTTTCTCGGTGGCCATTGTTGAAGCAATGCGAGCGGGCAAGACTACCGTGAAAGACGCCGCGACTTTTGAGGATGGTTATCGAATTCAGCTCGTGCTCGACGCGCTTCGTGCGTCGAATGAGAGTGGGTGCTGGGTGACCGTTGGCCAGTAGACAACGTATACGTGTCGGTGTTGACACGGGTGGCACGTTTACCGATTTCGTTTTCGAACGAGACGGCCGCCTGCAACTCTTCAAACTTCCTTCCACGCCTTCCGATCCTTCCCTCGCAATTCGCCAGGGCCTCGAGCGCATCTGCGCTGAAGCTGATTGTCGACTCGATCAGATCGAAGTTGTTCATGGGACAACTGTCGGCACGAACGCTTTGCTCCAGCGTCGCGGTGCACGTATCGCACTTGTCACCACGAAGGGTTTCGAAGACGTGCTTGCGATCGGACGCCAGGCGCGGCCCGAGCTTTACAATCTCAACGCAGTCAAACCGTCGCCACTCGTCGCGGATGGACTCAGGCTCGGCATCGGCGAGCGTGTTGTTGCGTCCGGCGAAGTGCTGGAGCCGCTCGACGACCGAGAACTTCGAGGCTTGGCGCGAAAGCTAAAGCAGGCTGACGTCGAAGCGATCGCGATCTCGTTGCTCTTTTCGTTTCTGCACCCGGAACACGAAGAGCGAATTGCTTCAGCGCTCGCGTCGCTCGATGTGCCGTTGTCGATCTCGAATCGCATCCTGCCTGAGTATCGCGAATACGAACGCACGTCGACAGTAGTCATCAATGCGTACCTGCAACCATTGATGGGCCGCTATTTGAACCGGCTCAGTGGCGAAACAAAGCTCAACCTGCGCGTGATGCAGTCTTCCGGCGGCAGCATCTCCGCTGACGCAGCCGCGACCGAGCCCGTGCGCACGATTCTTTCCGGGCCTTCGGGCGGCGTCGTCGGCGCGCTGCGCGCCGCACAGTCGGCTGGAATTCAAAACGTAATCACATTCGACATGGGTGGGACGTCAACGGACGTCGCGTTGTGCGATAGCGGGGCGATTCGCACGACGAATGAAGCGACCGTCGCCGGGTTGCCCGTTGCGGTCTCCGTCATGGACATCCACACGGTCGGGGCGGGTGGCGGATCGATCGCGCGCGTCGACGAAGGAGGTTCGCTGCGTGTTGGGCCAGAGTCGGCGGGCGCAGATCCTGGACCAGCTTGTTACGGGCGTTCGTTGTTGCCGACTGTGACCGATGCTCACGTCGTGCTGGGCCACTTTGGAGGCGCAGGTCTGTTGGGTGGGGAGTTCAAGCTCGACGAAGAACGCGCGCGCGAAGCGATGACAAAGCTGGCAGACGACTTGAGCAGAGTGTCGGGCAAACGACGCAGCGTTACTGACGCGGCGCAGGGAGTGTTAGCAGTTGCGAACACGAATATGGAACGTGCTTTGAGGCACATATCGGTCGAGCGCGGTCACGATCCAAGACAGTTTGCCCTCATGCCGTTTGGCGGCGCCGGAGGTTTGCACGCGGTTGAGCTTGCCCGTGCGCTTCGCATTCCAACGATCATCGCGCCGGTGGCTCCGGGCGCGCTTTCCGCGGTCGGCGTGCTGGTTGCGGACGTGATAAAGGACCAGAGCCGCACGGTGATGTTTACTTACGAACGGAAGTCGATGGCGAAGTTGGGCAAAGTTTTCAGTGAATTGGAACGAGAAGCGGCGAAGTTATTGCGCACCGAAGGCTTCCCGCGTTCAAGACAAAGACACGAACGTGCCCTCGCGATGCGCTATCGCGGGCAGTCGTTTGAGTTGGAGGTGAGGGACACGGCGGGAGACCTCGCCGCGGCATTTCATCGCGCGCATCGCGAACGCTACGGGTACGCGCAGGAGGAGAGCGAGATCGAGATAGTGAGCGCGCGTTTGCGATCGTTTGGTTTAGTTGAGAAGCTGCCGCAAAGAAAGCTTGATTCAGGTAAGACAAAATCCGCGGGCACAGTTACGGCGTATCTCGCCGGCCGCCGAGTCGGCGCCGCGTTGTACAAACGAGACGAACTCCAAGGCGGCGCAAAACTGCAGACACCCTGCATCGTGACAGAGTACTCAGCCACAACGCTGATCCCCGACGATGCGACTGCCCGCTTGGATCGGTACGGTAATCTCTTGATAAACCTTTTGTGATTTTTGTGCCTTTTTGTGGCTAAATTCGATCCAACAACACTCGAGATTTACCGCGCGCTGTTCACCTCCGTCGCGGAAGAGATGGGTGTCGCCCTGCGCCGCACCGCCTTTTCACCAAACATCAAAGAGCGTCGCGATTACTCGTGCGCGGTCTTCGATGCCAAAGGACGCGTGATCGCGCAAGGCGATCACATGCCGGTACATCTCGGATCGATGCCGATGGCCGTCGCGGCAGCGCTCGCCGAGATCGAGCTCGCGCCCGGCGACGTCGTCGCGCTGAACGATCCCTTTGCGGGCGGAACGCATCTGCCCGACGTGACACTCGTCATGCCGGTAGCTGTTGGACCGCGCCTGCTTTTCTACGTCGCTAATCGTGCTCATCACGCCGACATCGGCGGCGCAACGCCCGGCTCGATGGGTCTTGCCACGGACATCTACGGCGAAGGCATACGCATCCCGCCGATCCGCCTCGTGCGAAAGGGAGTGCTGGACCGCGACACGATGCGACTGCTGCTGGCCAACGTCCGTGGAAACGTCGAGCGTCGCGGCGACTTCGACGCGCAGATCGGTTCGTTGAAGACCGGTGCGGCTCGTCTGCTGGAGATCATCGAGAGGCGCGGCGAGAAAGAGGTGAGCGAGTACGCTTCGCAACTCATCAACTACTCGGCGCGCCTGATGCGATACACGATCGCTTCGATTCCCGATGGTACGTATGAAGCAGAAGATGCGTTGGACGACGACGGCGTCGACGATCGTGCGGTGACGATCAAAGTCCGTGTCTCGATCAAAGGAGAACGAGCCATTGTCGACTTCACCGGCAGCGCGCCGCAGGTGACTGGCGCGATCAACGCCGTCGAAGCAATCACAGTCTCGGCGGTGTCGTACGTCTTTCGTTGCCTGGTCGGCGGTGAAGTGCCGGCGAGCGCGGGATTGATGGAGCCGATCGACGTGATCGCGCCGCGTGGAACTGTCGTCAACGCCAATCCACCCGCGTCCGTGGCCGGTGGGAACGTCGAAACCTCGCAACGCATTGTCGATGTTTTATTCCGAGCGTTGGCGAACGCGTTGCCGGATCGAGTACCCGCGGCGAGCCAGGGCACGATGAACAATCTCACGATCGGCGGCATCGATTCGCGTAACGGTCAGGAGTTTTCGTACTACGAAACCGTTGCCGGTGGCATGGGCGCGCGGCCTGCGGCGGAGGGCATGAGCGGCGTACACACGCACATGACGAACAGCTTGAACACGCCGGCGGAAGCGCTCGAGTACGCTTATCCGCTGCGCGTGCGCGAGTATCGGCTGCGGAAAAATTCAGGGGGCGCAGGGAAACATCGCGGTGGTGACGGTGTCGTGCGCGAGATCGAAACGCTTGTGCCCGCGCGCATGTCGTTGTTGTGCGATCGTCGCAAGCATGGGCCGTATGGATTATTCGGCGGCGAAGACGGCGCCACCGGAGTTAATGAGATTATTTCAGAGAAGAAGAAATACCGAATCGCATCCAAGGGATCCCACGAGCTGAAAGCCGGTGATCGCATTCGAATCGAGACGCCCGGTGGCGGTGGTTGGGGAAACACAGATGACACGGATTGAAAACACGGATTGATCCGTGGTTATCCGTTCATTGGTGTTATCCGTGTTACGTGGTTAGCCGGCGATAGATCCCGGGGAGGCGTTCGGGAAGGGAAAGCACATCATCGATGATGGTGTAGCCCACCTCGCCGTACAGATCGCGTAGCTCAGCTTCCGACTCGCGGTCGATCGTGATGCAGAAAGGCGTGATGCCTTCGTTCTTCGCCTGTCGCAAAGCCTCGCGCGTGTCTTCGCGCGCGTAGCGAGCGTCGCCGTAATCGTGGTCGTACGGACGCCCGTCGGAAAGCACGATCAGCAGTCGCGTCCGCGCGTCCTGTTTCGCAAGCTTCGCCGTCGCGTGACGAATCGCGGCTCCGAGTCGCGTGTTGTTTTGGTAGTTGATGCCGCCGATCCGTCGTTTCACTTCGTCGCTATATTTCTCGTTGAAGTCCTTCACGACGTAAAACTTCACGTTCCGCCGTCCCTCGGAAGTGAATCCATTAATCGAATAGACATCTCCGACGGCCTCGAGCGCCTCGCTCATCAACACCAGACCTTCTTTCTCGATCTCGATGATGCGGCGGCCGGGACGCGTGTATGGCTGTAACGGATGGCGCCCGATCGTGCGCGCAGTCGAAGACGACTGGTCCAACAGGAACGACACCGCGACATCACGACGGCGGCGAATACGTTTCGTGTAGATCCGTTCCGATTGCTGCCCGTCAGCGCGGCGGTCGATCACGTAATCGATCACGGCGTTCAGATCAAACTCTTCGCCGTCAACTTCGTTCGTGACACGCGTGAGGTTCTCCGGCTTCATCAACTGAAACTGGTGCCGAATCGACGAGATCACACCCTTGTGCCGCTCTTTTGTTTGATCGACAAAATGACGATCGCCATGCTTCACCTGTTTCTCGACCACGCGGCACCAGCCGAGGCGATGATCCGTCAGTTCGCGGTCCCACTCATCGTAGTTGTACGCCACCTCGCCTTCCGCGAGCACCTGCTCGGGAGTCTCAGCTTCCGACCATGCTTCAGCGCCGGCGAGTTCGTCCGGATCGCCTTCCGGAGAAGGATCGTTCCACGCGTTGAATAGCTCGCGCGCATCGCGGCGCTGCGGCATCTGTTCGGCTTGCCGCTGCTTCAGTCTGTCGGTTGCAGACGAGTCGTCGTCTGACTCCGATTGATCTTCAGGCGCCTCAACCTGCTGCACTGAATCATCAACCGGAATCACCGATTGAAACAGATCGTAAACACGACTGGTCGCCATCAGCGTGTCGGCGACGGTTGTCTGCTCGCGCGAAAGATACTCGCTAACGATCGTTTCCAACTCCGAAACGATCTGGCCGTAAGCGACGCGAGCGTCGTCGCGCGCGCCGCCGAGCATCGTCACCTGGAAAAGCAATTCAAACGGAACGAGAGCACTCGGCAACTCCATTATGCGCGGCCGGCTGCGGCCGAGGTGCTGGCGAATCAAATCAAGGTCACGACTCAGCCCACGATACGCAGCGCGCAGATGGCGATCGATGCGACCGTTCTCGAGAGTTCCAAAAACACGGCGTGCGAGCTGCGGCTGTGGGAAGAGTTTCAGAACGTCACGATAACCGACTTGGTTTGTGACTTCCTGTGCCTTGCCGCGATCTTTGTGCAGGTGAAGCATCTCATCCGGAATCGCGAAGGCGTCCAACGCATCGACGTTCTCTTTGGCGTAAGCCGCGGAGATCGAAGCGTACGCGGCCGGCAACATCCCGCCGCGCGCGTAAGTGCCAAACTCGATCTGACCCGCGGCATGCGCGGCCAACACTTTGTACAGCCTGAAATCGAGATCGTCATCGCCGAATTCATTCACCAGCGACGGCAAGTGAATCGTGTGTCCATCGTCGATCCGCGCTTCATCCGGCACAGCAGCCAGGGGAGCGATTTCAACTTCACGTCCGGTCAGAGCTTCGACGTAAAGCCGGAGCAGATCTTGAACCGAATCGAGCGCCAAACCCGCGCTGC
>DASSEB010000109.1:0-5498 GCA_035696765.1 Pyrinomonadaceae bacterium
GAAGTTGAAGGCGGAAGCACGTCGCGCCACAAGCCATACAAAACACCACCAGGCCGGACCATGTTTCCCCACGCTTCACGATGACCAAAGATTCCAGCCGAGTTTGCGAGATGCAAGAACGTCGGCCGGTACCCATGATCGCGAAACACTACGACCGCATCTTCAAAACGACGGACCTGATCTTCCGTCAACGGTTGACACGAATCGTCGTCGGCCGCCGCGAGGTGACTCATCAATCCATCGATGCGGACATTCCGAAATTGCCCGATCGCCGCGACGAATTCACTTAACTGATCGAATCGTATTCCGAGCCGCCCCATCCCTGTATCGACTTTGACGTGAACGTCGGCCACCATCCCGGCGTCCGAAGCTGCCTGGTTCAGCGACTCGATCATGTCGAGCCGGTAAACCACCGGAGTTAAGCGATGCTGGATACACATGCCCGCTTGTCCGTGCCAAAAACCTCCGAGGCAGAGCACTGGTTGCACGATACCGGAAGCGCGTAATTCAATTCCCTCCTCCGGCAGCGCCACACCGAACCAGTCCGCGCCTTCGTTCGCCAGCCTGCGCGCACACTCGACTGCGCCATGACCGTACGCATTCGCCTTGATTACGGCCATGACGCGTGCCGCTGGACTCACGCGTTTCTTGATCTGGTTGAAGTTGGAAGCAAGATGATTGAGATCGATTTCCGCCCAGGTCGGTCGCCGGGCGAGACTGTTTTGTTGGTTCTCAAGCTGAGACATGTCTGTTCAGTTTACTGTACACTATGACGGCCTTAAACTCCGCTGCACTCACTTTCACCTCCACTGAGAAGGAGAGTTAACGATGAACAGATTGCTTGTTGTGTTGTTGATAATTTCCCTCTTGTCAATTAATGCTTCCGCCTATGGACCACGCGGTCACCAGTTGGTAGGAGCAATCGCCGACCGGCGCTTGAAACAGAACCGCCCGGTTGCAAACAAAGTAAAAGCTCTGCTCGACGGTATGACCTTGCAGCGCGCCGCCACGCTTCCGGACGAGATCAAAGGTTGGCAGTGCGGCGACGAGCCGAGCGGTCATAACCGGATTAACCGCGAGCTGCAAGCGTTTGTTAATGCGAATTGCGGTAACAAGCCTTCGCACAACCTTTTTCACTTCACGGACGTTCCCGTCAAAGGCAACGAGAACTACGCCGACGGCGAAATCGGACGAGATGACGTGGATATCGTTCACATGATTCCGTTTTGTATCCGCGTGTTGAAGGGTGAAGAGCCGGAGACGAACGAGCACGCGATCACGAAGTCAATAGCCGTTATCCTGCTCACGCATTATCTCGGCGACATACACCAGCCGCTTCACGTTGGCGCGGAATTTTTCGACGGCGACGGAAATGCTTTTCACCCCACGCCCGCCAACAAAGGCTTTCAAGATCAGGGAGGTAATAAGCTGACGTTGTTTACCTTCATGAACGGCAGGAGAGTTTCCGCAGGAAAGTTTCATGGATATTGGGACACTCAAACAGTCGAGAACGCGTTTGGCAATACGCAGAATTCAACCGTGGCGCAACGGCTCGGTGCCAGAGAGCCGGAGAACTGGGAGTTGACCGGCGGCATTGAAACGTGGGCGGAGCAACTGGCGAACGACATCCTGCCGCTTGCACGTGAAGCGCACGACCGTCTCAAGTACAGGGACATCGTGATCGAGCCGGGCAAGCGCGACATCATCAGCGGACGCGCCGACGAGAAGGGGAGGCAATCGGGCGAACCCTTCTACGCCGTGTGGGCGAGTGGTGTCGTGAAGGAAGAAATTCATAAAGGCGGCTGGCGTTTAGCTGCCCTCCTGGAACAAGCCCTTCAATAATGCATAAGCCAGTCAGCCACAAAGAGGCACAGAAGGCATAAAAAACAATTGTGCTTTTCGTGCCTTTTGTGGCAAAGAAGATTTATGAAGACTGTTGTTACTCTATTTCTCGCACTTCTGTGTTCGTTTCCAACCGGCGCATTGCGCGCGAATCCACAAACGAGAGACAACTGGCGCAGCGTTCGAACGAACAATCTCTTCGTCATCGGTAACGCCGACGCAGAGAAGCTACGACAGGTCGCGGCGTGGCTGGAGTTTTTTCACAGCGCGTTTGCGCGTCTGGTGTCGCGCAACGTGCTCGACTCGTCCGTCCCCACCACTGTGATCATCTTTCGCGACGACGCGTCGTTCACGCCGTTCAAACCGCTCTACCAGGGACGACCGGCAAACGTCGCCGGGTTCTTTCAAGCGGGCGACGACATCAACTACATCGCGATCTCGCTCGATCCGCGCGATAGAAATCCTTACAGCACTGCCTTTCACGAGTACGTTCACCTGCACGTCAGAGACAACATTCCCGGTGCGCCGCTGTGGCTGAACGAAGGACTAGCCGAACTCTACGGTTCACTGCAATTCTCCGGCAACGATGCGCTTCTCGGCGCGCCGCTTCCCTATTACCTCCGCCTGTTGCGCGAGCAGGAGCTGTTGCCGCTGAAGACGCTGTTTTCTATTGGCACCAACTCGCCGCACTACAACGAGCAGGACAAGACGGGAATCTTTTATGGACAATCGTGGGCCCTCGTGCATTACCTGATGCTCAGCGATCGCAGCCGCCAGGAACAATTCAGGCGTTTTCTGCAACAGGTCGGTCGTGGCGAAGATACGGCGAAGGCAGTCGAAGACTCGTTTGGCATGTCCCTGCCCGAGATGGAGCAGGATTTGCGCGCGTACGTCCGCCGCGGAGATCTTGCGGCCCAGAGTATTGCGAGTGTGGACAATCCGCAGGCCTATACCGCTTATACGGCGGTCCAGCGTACGTCTCTCTCCGACGCCGAAGCAAATTACTATCTCGGCGATCTGCTGCTGCACACCGGCCGCGAGAGCGACGCCGAACGTTATTTCAAACAAGCGATCGCTTTGGATCCGGGATTTGCTCCTGCGAACGCAGCACTCGGCCGGCTCGCCCTACATCAACGCCGGTATGCGGAAGCGAAGAAGTACCTGCAAAAGGCCACCACGTCTCCGCAGAATTACATGACTCACTATCTCTACGCGTACGTTTTGAGTCGCGAAGGACTCGGGCCAAATGGTGAGATCACCGAGTACTCGCGCGAGAATGCCGCGGAGATGCGCGACCAGCTCCAGCGTTCAATCAAGCTCGCGCCTGATTATGCTCCGGCATATTACTTACTCGCGCTTGTCGATCTAGTAACAAACGAAAGGCTTGACGAGGCATTGCAGATGGCCCAAAAGGCGCGCCAACTCGCACCCGCGGACCAGCATTATTCGGATCTAGTGGAGCAGATCCAAAACCATCGTTCCGACTCGTCGCGAACCCGCTCGACTGGCGGCCGGATTAATACCGCAACGATTGCTGAACCCGTTGCAACTGGAAGGTCCAGCATGCTCGGCGGTAGTGGCTCGAGCGGAGTGGCGATGCGCGATGGGCAAACGATCGAGAAGCCGGGTTCCCTACCCACGGTGGATGAAGTGCTCGCGAAGTATGTGGAGGCAATGGGTGGCGCGAAAGCTATTAACGCGATAACGAGCCGGGTCACAAAAGGCACGGTGGATCTAGCGGGCGTGAGCAGAGGCGGCGACTACGAAACCTACGCGCAGGCGCCGAACAGGTCGTTAACCGTAATGGACGTTCATCCGATGGGAACAATCAAACTGGGCTTCAATGGGCGCAGTGGATGGACGTCGACCACACAAGGCCTGCGCGCACTGAAAGGCGTGGAACTGGCAACGGTGGCGCGTGATGCCGACCTCTATGGCGTCGTGCGAACGAAGAATAACTTCGCGAAGGTCACGCTGGAAGGCGTGAGTAAGATAGGTTTTCGAGACGTTTACGTGCTCGACTTCACGCCGGCCGTCGGAGCGGTGGAAAGAGTTTATTTAGACTCGCAAACGTATTTGCCGGTGCGCATGAATACGGCTCGCACGCGTGGAGTCGCGTCGGAGCCGGTTGAGGTTTACTTCGACGATTGGCGAGCGGTTGATGGGGTTAAGTATCCGTTCAGTATCAGGCAGCGTTTCTCGAAGTTAACTTTTAGCTTCGACATTACAGACATCCGTCACAACGTGCCGATCGACGCGAAGATCTTCGAACCAACACCGTAGGATTATTCTCGATACAAATTATCAAAGCGCATACTCGACGGCGTGAAGCGCAAGTCGACCGTCCCGGTTGGACCATTGCGCTGTTTCGCGATGATCAGTTCCGCCACGTTCTTTCGATCTTCCGGCAGTGCTTCCCGTTCCTCGGGCGACTTGTACTGCTCCTCACGAAAGATGAACGCAACCACATCAGCATCCTGTTCCAGCGCTCCCGATTCACGCAGGTCCGCCAGTTGCGGACGGTGATCCGAACGCGACTCAGGCGCGCGTGAAAGCTGCGACAAAGCGACCAGCGGCACGTTCAACTCCTTCGCCAGTCCTTTCAACTCTCTCGAGATCTGCGACACCTCCTGCTGTCGCGACTCCACGCGCTTCGCCGAACCCGACATCAATTGCAGGTAATCCACGATGATCAAATCCAGCTTCTTCTGTTCCGCCGCGAGCCGCCGCGCCTTCGCCCGCATCTCCAGCACAGTCAGCCCGGGCGTGTCGTCGAGAAAGATCTTCGTGTCGGCCAGAATGCCCAGCGACTTCGCGATCTGCGCCCATTCGAGCCGCGAGAGAAACCCGTTGCGGAAACGCTGCGCGTCGATGTTGCCCTGCGAGCACAGCATGCGCATCACGAGCGACTCCTTCGACATCTCGAGCGAAAAGACGCCGACCACTGCGCCCGCGTGAATCGCGGCGTTCTCCGCCAGCATCAACGCGAAACTTGTCTTTCCCATCGACGGCCGCGCCGCGAGGATGATGAGATCTGAGCTCTGCAAACCGGAAGTCATCTTGTCGAGATCGGCGAAACCGGTGGTGAGTCCGGTCAAAACAGCCGCTCGGCCTTCCATCTCCTGGACCTTCTCGAGCAGTTGCTCCGCGATCGGTTTGACGTGCACGAACCCTTGCCGGATACGTTCGTCGGCAAGCTGAAAGATCGCTTGCTCGGCGTGGTCCAGGATCAGTTCGGGCTCGTCCTCTTCGGCAAGGGCTTCCTGCGTGATCTTGTTGGAAGTCTTCACCAGTTGCCGCAGCATCGACTTGCCGCGGACAACTTTGGCGTAGTGAGCAATGTTTGTTGAGTGAGGCAGACCGTACGTCAGATTCGTGATGAAACTGATGCCGCCGACCGCTTCGAGCGCGTTCTCTTTTTTGAGTTCTTCGCCGATCAGAATCGGGTTGATCTCAGCGCCCCGCTCGAATAGGGCGATCATCGCGATAAAAATCCGGCGATGCGATGGAACGTAAAAGTCTTCAGGACGGAGTTGTTCGATCGCCTGGCTGATCAGGCCGTTGTCAAGCAGGATTGCGCCGAGGATCGCGCGTTCGGCTTCGGAACTGTTGGGTAAGGCGCGCTCGAAAGCCTGGTCGCGGATGAGATCAGGAGT
>DASSEB010000110.1:0-21097 GCA_035696765.1 Pyrinomonadaceae bacterium
TCCTGAGCAAGCGCGCAACTTTCAGATAAACACTACCCACACAGGTTCTATTTCTACTGATCACTTGACACCTCCTCTCAAACAAAGGTGGGTCGTCAATTTTGGACGCAGCATTTCGTACCCGCTGATTGCCGACGGCAGGGTTTACGTTACTGTTGGAAACGGCGCGGGTGCTGGAACGACCCTCTATGCACTGGCTGCAACAAACGGTGCGATTCTGTGGTCCTTCGGGCTCGGAACAGGATCGCCGTGGTCTGGCATCTGCTACGAGAATGGCCGCGTGTTTGCTATCAACAACGGCGGTGTGTTACGCGCCTTCGATGGCGCCAGCGGTAACGTGATTTGGAGCGTCCAACTTCAAGGCCAGTTTCAGTTCTCCGCCCCGCCGACAGTTTCTCAGGGCGTGATCTACACCAGTGGTGCTGGATTCGGCGGAACTGTCTATGCCGTTAATGCGGATTCCGGTGCTGTGTTATGGACCGCGCCAGTCGCGAATGGCGATAAGAGTTCTCCGGCGGTCACAAGCGATGGCGTATACGTCTCGTATTCTTGTCCGAACGTTTATAAGCTGAACCCCGCGACCGGCGCACAGATATGGCACTACTCGCCAGGTTGCTCGGGAGGTGGAGGCAGAACGCCGGCGCTTTTCAATGGGCGGCTTTATGTCCGCGACTTTTCAGACACGATCTTTGACAGCCAGACCGGAACGATTATCGGGAACTTCAATGCGAAGAACACTCCAGCCTTCTCAGGCAACAGGGGCTTCTTTCTAAATGGACCACATTCTTTCGGATCGTCCGGAACACTCCAGGCGCGCGATGTAAACACTAACTCCGTGCTCTGGAGTTTCTCTGGAGACGGTTTTTTGCAGTCGGCAGTACTCGTCGTCAACGATTATGTTTACGTTGGTTCGGCGCTCGGAAAGTTGTTTGCCGTCAACGCCGCAACCGGCCAGCAGGTTTGGGTCACGACCGCCGGCTCCAGCATACCTTACGTGGACGAGAACAATGACTCGCAGCCGCTAACGAGCTTCGCAGCGGCCGAAGGGTTGTTGGTGGTTCCCACGAGCACAACCCTGGTTGCATACGAAGGCGACACGACGGCGCCCACTCTGACATTCGGCAATCTGACACCGGCTGCGAATGCCGCAGGTTGGAACAACACGCCAGTCGATCTTCCATTCACGACCGCTGACGATCTGTCTGGCGTCCAATCGGCTGAGCCCGGAAGCCCACTGCATTTCACATCGGAAGGAACAGATCAGACTCAGCAAGTGACCGTTACTGATAAGGCGGGGAACAGTGCGACGTTCACCTCGCCCGCGGTGAACATCGACCTCACCGTACCAGCAACGACAATCGGAATTAACCAGCAGCAGGAGTGGTTCACTGGTCCAGTGCCGGTGACACTAAACGCCTCTGACAATCTCTCGGGCGTTGCAAGCACTTTCTACAGTATCAACGGCGGCGCGGCGCAGACTTACACGACTACGTTTTCGATAACAGGCGATGGCGCTTACACGATCGAATTCTGGAGCGTGGACAGAGCGGGCAACACCGAAACACATCAGACGGCCACCGTGAGAATTGATTCGACCGCCCCAGTAACGCAAGCGTCTGTCTCCGGCACGGCCGGGACAAACAACTGGTATCGCAGCGCAGTGCAGGTTTCACTTAGCGCTACTGATAACCTGTCAGGCGTGCAAAACTCGTTCTACCGAATCGACGGCGGCGCGACACAAACTTACGCCGGGCCGTTCGTCTTATCGACCTTGGGCCAGCATACGGTTGATTACTGGAGTATCGACAACTTAAATAACACTGAAGGTCAACACGCGCTCGTCGTTAACATCGATACGGTCGCACCGCTGGTCACGGCGACCGCAAGTCCATCGACTGCTTCCAAGAGTCCGCGACCGATCACGGTGACAATCTCCGGCAGCGCTACAGACGCGCTGAGCGGAATCAGCAGTGCAAGCTACAACGTCGTCGACGAATACGGCGTGACGCAGCCGAGTGGTCCAGTTACGTTGCAAGCGAACGGAAACTACTCGTTCACGCTCAGCCTGCCAGCGACGAAGAACGGTTCTGACAAAGACGGTCACCTGTACACGATTGTCGTGCGCGGCTTCGACCAGGCCGGGAATTCAGGATCAGCAACAACAACAGTGAGGATTAACTGAAGTAAACTGATTATATGTCCCAAACCTTTGACTGTCCGAAATGCGGAGCGCCCGTAAGTTACGAGCGCTCCTCAGATCTCAACGCGACGAAATCGACAGTACGCTGTGACTATTGTCACAGCCAATTGATCGCCCCGAATGAACTCGCCGGCCAACCTGCGCGAGTGGTCCGCATTCAATTCGGACTCTCTCCAGGTAACAGGTTTCCGAAATGGATCTGGCTCGCGATCGCGATTCCGGTTTTCATTTTGGTCGTTGGCCTGCTCGCTGCAGTTGGGATCCTCGCGCCGGCATTTTCTTCTGCAAGCCGCATCGTTAATCAACCGGCCAGTCCGGCCCGTCCTCCTGCGCCTCCAAAGGAAAAGAAAAACAGCTTCGGGACTGTGTTACTCGATTTCGGTAGTGAAGGAATCGGCACCGGCATGTTCAACGACGCGCGCAGTATCGCTGTGGATGGCGCGGGACGGATCTACGTCGGCGAATACACGGGCGGGCGGATTCAAGTGTTCGATCCCGCAGGCAAGTTCGTTACGCAATGGAGCATCGGCGATCGCAAGACGATCCTGCGCGGCCTTGCCGCCGATCGCAAAGGTACGGTCTATGTTGCAGAAGGTGGACGTATCGATCGTTATCATGGCGAAACAGGAGAGAAGCTTGGACAGATACCGTACGACCGAAATGGTTTTGATGACGTTACTGTCGGAGCAGATGGTGGATTGGTAGCGGCGTGGCAAAGCAATCGAGACGACATCGTCACTTTCGATCCAAACGGCAAGCTCATACGCACCATACCCGAGGCGATCAGCGGCGCCAGTGGTGACTCAGAGTTGGCTATGCGAGTTGCAGTTGACGGCGCGGGTTACATTTACGCACTGGGCAGGTTCAACGATGGGGTCTTCAAGTTTGGCCGCGACGGGAAGTTTATAAATCGTTTCGGCAGTGGAGGTGATCAACCGGGCCAGTTTCGTGCCGCGTATTCGATTGCCGTGGACGGCTATGGACGCGTGTACGTTGGCGACATGAAAGGCATTCAGGTCTTCGACGCGAACGGGCGATACCTCACGCTCATTAACGTAAAAGGTATGGCGTTCGGCATGGTCTTCAACGATAAGAATGAACTCTTCGTCGTGGCGCGCGATCACGTGAGCAAGTTTGGCATTCCACCACAGCAATGATCTCAATCATGTAATCAGGTAAAATTACTGCGTGATTACCAGGCAGATTCCAACGAAAGTGGTGAGACAGTAAGCAATATGCCAAAGCTAAAACAGTTATCAGTGCCGGAACTAGTATTGGTTGCAGCAACACGCGGAGCTATCGGGTTCGGAGCGGGTTTGTTACTCGCAGATAAGCTGAAACAGCCAAACCGCAAGACTCTCGGCTGGTCTTTGTTTTTGACGGGAGTGGCAAGCACGATTCCGATTGCGATGCACATCTTCAGAACGAAAGAGTCGACTGTTAACCAGCCGTACAACGTCGTTCTTTGATTTTTCTGCCCCGATGTTCTTCATGAATACGGGTGGCCACGAAGGGCCACCCTTCAACTAGACCCTCTTGCTCTCGCCCGCTTTCTTCATCAGCTCGTAGAGCTTTTTAGTGGTGTTGAGATTTCTCACCGTCACGTCCTGAAACGTCTTCCGACTCGAGAGTTTCATCATCATGTTCGTTCGTCCCAGTTCGTTCACTGGCGCCGACCACAGGAGTGTGCCTGGACGATATACGACCTCTTCCACGTCGCTCTTTTCCGGCAGCTCGTCCAGAATCTTTTCCGAATCGATTGAATGGCGAAGAAAGATAACGTTGTAGCGCCAGCGGCTATCGCCAGTCCAGCTTGACGGTAAACTCTCCACCAGTTTCGCCATCTCGGAAATCGTGCGCACAACTACTTTCGAACCGAGCTTGTAGTCCCTCGAAAGCATTTCCTCGATGTTTCTCTCCAGCTTCCGCGGGTCACGTTCTTTCGCCTTGAAGATGATATTGCCGCTGTTGATGTAAGTGGCGACGTCCTTGAACCCCATCGCTTCGAAGCTCTTTTTAAGCGAGCTCATGCTGATCATGTTGTTGCCGCCGACGTTCACGCCACGCAGCAGGGCAACAAAAACATCGCCACCGGATTTTTCCGTTGCTGTGTTTCGCCGTGTCATCGGTGAAAAACCCTTCCCACACAAAGAGGCACAAAAGACAGAACTGGATTTCGCGACAACAGTCTACCAGTTCTTGCTTTTATCACTTCATCGCTCTATCATCTGCCGCACCCAGAAGACAGATTACCTCCCAAAGTTCCTCTCCCTAGCGGACGCTCCCATACATCCCAGCAACTGTTACGTAACTCACGGAGGTCACATGAAGAAAACCCTTGCGCTGTTTGCGCTCGTAACTATTTCTATAGCAGCGGTGGTCCTCACCGCAGTTCACGGCCAGGATTCCAATGGTAAATTCCGTCGCATGCGCGCGGACAAACGAATCGCCAATCAATACATCGTGGTACTCAAAGACGACGTCGCCGACGTCGAGGGTGCAGCTATTCGTCTCTCGCGCGAGTTCGGTGGTGATCGCAGCGGCGGTCACACCTACCAACGCGCTATCAAAGGTTTTTCGGTGCGCATGCCTGAAGCACTGGCCGCCAAACTTGCAAACGATCCGCAGGTCGCGTTTGTCGAAGAGGACGGCGTCGTCAGTCTCGTGACAACTCAAACGAACGCCACGTGGGGACTCGATCGCATCGACCAGCGTGATCTGCCGCTCAACGGAACATACAACTACAACGCTACCGGTTCCGGAGTGAGAGCTTACATCATCGATACCGGAATTCGCGCTACGCACGTTGATTTAGCGGGACGCGTGATATCCGGTTTCACTGCCATCAATGACGGCCTGGGCACTGATGACGGCAACGGACACGGCACTCACGTGTCCGGCACGGTCGGCGGTACAACCTGGGGCGTCGCAAAGAACGTTACGCTCGTTGCCGTTCGCGTACTCGATTCAAGTGGTAGCGGAACCAATTCAGGTGTCATCGCCGGCGTGGATTTCGTTACCTCGGATCATCAGGCGGGCCAACCAGCTGTAGCGAATATGAGTTTAGGTGGCGGAATTTCATCCGCACTCGATACAGCGATCACCAATTCCATCAACGATGGCGTGACCTATGCAGTTGCTGCCGGAAATGAAACTCAGGACGCCTGCAACGTCTCTCCAGCTCGCGTGCCGAGCGCCATCACCGTAGGCTCCACCACTACAACCGATGCACGCTCGTCATTCTCGAATTTCGGTACTTGCGTCGATATCTTTGCTCCCGGCAGCAACATCACGTCGGCCTGGAGAACGAGTGACACAGCGACCAACACGATCTCAGGTACGTCGATGGCGACGCCGCATGTCACCGGCGTGGCTGCGTTGTTCCTCGAAACAAATCCGACGGCTTCACCGGCGACGGTAAGTGCGGCAATCATTAACAACTCTACGCCGAATAAGGTAACGGGTGCGGGAACGGGATCGCCCAACCGGTTGCTCTTTTCTCTCTTGACCGGTGGTCCAACGCCGACACCCACACCAACTCCAGTTCCCGGTGCAGAACTATTGCTGAACCGGGGCTTCGAGTCCGGCAATGTTAGTTGGACTGCAACTGCGGGCGTGATTAACAACTCGACGCAACAAACGCCGCGGACCGGTTCGTGGTACGCCTGGCTTGATGGTTATGGCACGACGCACACTGATACGCTCTTCCAGGACGTGACAGTGCCCTCAAGCGCTACCTCCGTGACACTGAGTTTCTGGATAAAGATCAGTACGGCGGAAACGACGACCACAACAGCGTTCGACAGGCTGCAAGTACAAATTCGCAATACCAGCAATACGGTGTTGTCGACTCTTGCGACGTACTCAAATTTGAACAAGACAACCGGGTACGTGTTGAAGACTTTCGACGTCACCGCCTTTAGAGGACAGACGATTCGGATCTACTTCCTTGGAACCGAGGACTCGTCACTCGCGACTTCGTTCGTGATAGACGATACGTCGTGTACGACGCAGTAACGGGTTGGTGAACGTATCGAACATGAAGGGCGAGTCGCGGGGCTCGCCCTTAGTTTTGGACCGGATCGAACGTCGAGTAAGATTCTGAAACGAGGTGACGAAATGAAAACACTTTCAAGACGTAAAGCGATCAAGAGTTTGGCAGCCGGAAGCACTGGACTCGCGCTCACCAGTTTTACAAGCACGAGCGACGTTGCAGCGGCCGAGTGGCAAACACCGAGCACGGCGCAGTCGCGGCTGGCTTTCCGCGGGCAGCATCAACCCAAACCATTGCCGTTCGATCCGGCAAAACTGAAAGGCCTCTCCGAAAAGCTCATCAGATCTCATTGGGAAAACAATTACGGCGGAGCAGTGAAAGCACTCAACGCAGTGGAGCAAAGGCTCGCATCGATGCTGGAGCAGAAGGATCTGCCTCCGTACATATACGGTGATCTCAAGCGCGAAGAGTTAGTCCGAACGGGTTCCGTGGTCCTGCATGAAATCTATTTCGCTAATCTCGGCGGTAACGGCCGAGCAGACGGACCAATGTTGGAGATGCTCAAAAAGTGGTTTGGAAGTTACGAGGAGTGGGAAATGGAATTCAAACGGACCGCGAACGCGCTCGGCGGCGGTTCCGGTTGGGCGATCCTCGCTTACAACCAACACACGCAGGAGATGCACAACTACTGGTCATGGGACCACATGCACAACGCACCGATGAGCCGGCCGCTCTTAGTGCTCGACATGTACGAGCACGCTTACCACATGGATTACGGTGCGGCCGCCGCAAAGTACATTGACGCATTCATGCAAAACGCCAATTGGGATGAGGTCAACCGTCGCTGGGAGTCCCTGCCAAAAACTAATCCGTAAAAAAATCCGTGTTATCCGCCGTTAATTCTTCCCAAGAACAAATCGACCGTAGCGGACGTATGCTCCGCTATGACCCCAGAACAAACTGCACCCCCAACGCCTCCGAAACCGCTGCGACTGTGGCCCGGTGTGATCCTCGTCGTACTACAGTGGCTGGCCTGGTTTGTCGTCCCCGCTCTCTTCCCCCGCACGACCGGCATCGGTTTACTCGTTGGGGTCTTGTGCGGATTAGCCATCGTCGTGTGGTGGCTGTTCTTCAGCCGTGCACGCTGGATTGAGCGCATCGGCGCGATCGTGCTGATCGTGCTCGCGTTGATCGGAACGAAGCGCGTCGTTCACGAGTCGATTGCCGGCGGCGGAATGGGCATGTTGCTCTACATGCTGGCGATCCCGGTCATGAGCCTCGCCCTCGTTGCATGGGCCGTGATCACACGTCGCTTCTCTGCCGGACCGCGGCGCGTCGCGTTCGTTGCTGTACTCCTGCTCGCGTGCGGAGTGTTTACGCTCGTCCGCACCGGTGGTTTGACTGCGGAGTTCGACAACGACATCCACTGGCGCTGGTCCAAGACTCCCGAACAACTGCTCCTCGCGCAAGCCAATGACGACCCCGCGACAACAACGCCCGCGCCACCACCTGCCGCAACAACAACCGACTGGCCGGGCTTTCGCGGATCGGAACGCGACAGCATCGTTCACGGCGTACGGATTAAAACCGATTGGGCTGCGTCGCCGCCGGTGCAGCTTTGGCGGCGACCCGTTGGACCAGGCTGGTCGTCCTTCGCGGTCCACGATGGTCGCTTCTACACGCAGGAGCAACGCGGTGACGACGAGATCGTCGCGTGCTACGACGTGGCTACAGGCAAGCTGGTGTGGCGACATGGCGACCGTGCCCGATTCTGGGAGTCGAATGGCGGCGCCGGCCCGCGCGCGACACCGACGATCAGCAACGGCCGCGTCTACAGTCAAGGCGGAACCGGAATCGTGAACGTGCTCGACGCCGCGACGGGCAACGTCGTCTGGACGCGTAACGCAGTGACGGACACCGGCGCGAAAGTTCCCGGGTGGGGCATCGCCGGTTCGCCGCTGGTTGTAAACGACATTGTCGTCGTCGCTGCCGCCGGCAGTCTCGTTGCGTACGATCTCGCCACGGGCAAGCCGCGTTGGACCGGTCCCGCGGGCGGCACAGGTTATAGTTCGCCGCAGCTCGTGACGATCAATGGAGTTCAGCAGATCATGCTGTTGAACTCAAACGGCGCGACCAGTGTTGCAGTAGCTGACGGAAAGTTGCTGTGGCAGCATGCATGGTCGGGTGTTCCGATCGTGCAGCCGGCCACCACTTCGACTGGTGACGTTTTCATCAGCGTGAGCGACAGTAGCGGCCTACGACGTCTCGCCGTCGCGCAAGGAACTGGCGGATGGACTGTTCAGGAGCGCTGGACATCGGAAGAGCTGAATCCGTGGTTCAACGATTTCGTGATTCACAAGGGACATGCGTACGGCTTCAATGGCAGCACACTCACGTGCATCGATCTCGAGAACGGCAACCTCAAGTGGAAAGGCAAGCGATACGGTTACGGCCAGATGGTGCTCTTGTCCGATCAGGACCTGTTACTCGTCATCTCGGAACAGGGTGGGCTCGCCCTCGTGAAGGCAACGCCGGACCAGTTCACGGAGCTCGCACAGTTTCCGGCGCTCGAAGGCAAGACGTGGAATCATCCTGTCCTTGCGGGCGACGTTCTGCTCGTGCGTAACGATCACGAGATGGCGGCGTTCCGGTTGTCGCGCGACGGCGCGTGACACGACATCTGGTTTATTGATGCCGGAGCACCACGATCGGATCGACGCGCATGGCGCGCTGTGCAGGAATCAAACACGCGAGCAGTGCGACCAGGCCAAGTAGCGCCACGATAGCTACAAACGTCAGCGGATCTGTTGGTGTCACGCCGAAGAGCATGTTCTCGATAAAGCGTGTCAACGCCAATGATGCCAAAACACCAATGCCCGCTCCGACGCTCACCAACACGAGCCCTCGGCCGATGACGAGTTTCAAGATCGTGCGCGGCGCGGCCCCGAGCGCCATGCGAATTCCGATCTCACGTGTATGCTGCGCGACTGTATAGCTCATAACTCCGTACACACCGATTACTGCCAGCAACAACGAAACTCCGGCAAAGACAGTCAGCAACTTAGTATTCAGACTCTTGTCTTTGACAGTGTTTTCGATCACAACGTTCATAGTTTGCACGGCGTAAATCGGCTGAGCGGGATCTACCGCCTGCACCTCTCGCCTGACAGCGGAAACGAGACTCGTGTTATCAAGAGTCGAACGCACAAGCAATCGCATGTTCCAACGCATGTCGGGCCAGAAATCCTTCACGGTGTACGGCACGTACATTTCAGGCACAGGCTTCTGTAGCAGCCCATAGTTCTTTACGTTGCCGACGACGCCGATGACGGTCGCCTTCGTCTCATCCATGACGCGCTTCCCGATCGGATCTTCACCCGGCCAGATTTGTCTAGCCATCGCATCGTTGATAACGACGACGGGCTGCGTGTCGTCGTGTTCCGCTTTGCTAAACACGCGGCCGCGCAGCAAAGGAATGCCGCTGGTTTGGAAATAGTCCTCATTGACGGCGCGAAACTCGACGAGAGGAGACTCGTTTGGTGGATACGTTTTGCCCTCAACCGATATGTTGCCGTTGAAGCCGCGCTCTTCGATCGGAAGATGCGAAGTAAGTCCGGCTGACTCTACGCCCGGCAAATGGCTGACTCGCTCGAGCACCTGTTGATGGAAACGGATCGCAGCCTCGGCATCTTTGTACTTCTCGCGAGGCAGAGAGATTTTGGCGGTGAGAAGGTTTTGTGGTTTGAGTCCGGGTTCGACCTCGCGAATGCGAAGTATGCTGCGAATCATCAGACCCGCGCCGATGAGTAAGACGACAGCGGCCGCGACTTCGACGACGACTAACGCCGGACGCAGCCATGCGCCAACACTGCCGGCCGACATCGTGTTGCCGCCTTCTTTAAGTGTCTCCTGCACGTCGGTCTTTCCGGCTTGTAACGACGGAATGAGGCCAAAGACAATGCTCGTTAAGATCGACACGAGCAAGGTGAAGAGCAGCACACGCGAATCGATCCGAATCTCCTGTGAGCGAGGTAGAAAAGGAAACGCAATCTTGCCGAGCGCACTCATGCTCCACCACGCGAGCGCGATTCCCATCGCCGCGCCGAGAATCGAAAGCAGGAGACCTTCGGTCAGGAACTGTTGAATCAGGCGCCCACGTCCGGCTCCCAGTGCGATGCGAATGCTGATCTCACGACGACGAACGGTCGCTCGAGCGAGCAGCAAGTTCGCGACATTAGTGCAGGCGATCAAGAGGACGAACCCGACCGCAACCATCATCATCAGTAGCGCGGAGCGCACGTTCGCGACCCACAATTCCTCGATTTGCGTGAGCCGAATGCCACGTCCAATCTTGTATTGCTCTTCGAGACGTTGCGCGATTGTGTTCATCTGCTCGCGTGCCTGGGCAAGCGTCACTCCCGACTTGATTCGTCCAATCACGAGGTACTTATGAGCGCCGCGGGCCAAACGATCTTTCTCAGGAAAGACGAGGGGCGACCACATTTGCACCGTGCGATACAACGAGGAGAGTTCGGGCGGCATTACGCCGACGACGGTGTACTTCTGTCCATTCAATGGAATCGTCCGATTGATAATCCCGGGATCTGCGGCGAAGTTACGGCGCCAGAGTTCGTCACCGATCACGACAACATTTTCACGGCCTGCGACGTCTTCGCCCGGAAGAAAGGCCCGCCCGAGAGTTGGCTTGACGCCGAGCACGTCGAAATAGTTTGCGCCCACGTTTATGCCTGGAATGCGCTGCGGAGTGTCGCCACCTTCGAGATTGAAACTCGTAAACGAGTACGCGGAGATCCCTGCGAACACGGTGTTCTGGCTTTTCCAGTCTTCTAATGTTGGCACGGATACCGAGCCAGAACCTTCTTTGAAGGTCTCGGAAAGATCAACGAGTTGTTGTGATTCGGGAAACGGGAGCGGCTTGAGAAGCACCGCGTTAACAGCGGAGAAGATTGCAGTGTTCGCGCCAATGCCGAGCGCGAGTGTGAGCGCGGCGATCAAAGTAAAGCCCGGACGCTTCGCGATCATTCGAATCGCATAACGCAAATCCTGAATAAAGTTGTGCATCTTCTCCTCCTTCTTTTTTGTGCCTTTTGTCTCTCTTGTGCATTTTGGTGACTCACTTTACTTTCATCACCACGAACGTTAGATCGTCGTAAAGCGATGAGCCCGCGCACCAGTCTTTGACACGCCGTGCCACTACATCACGAATCTGATCGGCCGATAGCGTGGAGATCGACTTCAACGTTTCCATTATTCTCTCTGCGCCAAACTCCTCACCTTCGACGTTCAACGCCTCGGGTAAACCATCCGTGTAGAGAAACAGCAGATCGTTGGCTTTCATCTGCACCGTCTCTTGTTCGTAGGCAGCGTCTTCAAATGCGCCGGCCACCAACCCGCCTGACGTAAGTTCCCGAAACTCAGAATTGGAGTCAGCCTGAAGATAAAGTGGCGGATTGTGCCCGGCATTGACGTAAGTGAGAAGCTGTGTTGACTGATCGAAAGTCGCGTAAAAGAAAGTGACGTAGTGCTCGCCGTTCGTCGAGTTGAACAACAAACGATTGAGCTTGCTCACGATTGACGATAACTCATAACTCGCCGAACCGTTGGAGCCATTTCTCGCAGTCAAGCTGCGCAACGTTGCCTGAACAGTCGACATCAGCAGAGCAGCCGGCATTCCCTTCCCGGCAACATCGGCAATCGCCAAACCGAGCTGCCGGTTGTCGAAATTAATGAAGTCGTAGTAATCGCCGCCGACTCCGCGCGCCGGTTCACAGAAGCCGGCGATCTCCATCGCGACACACTTCGGAGCGCACGACGGCAGCAGGCGCTGCTGCACTTCCGCTGCGAGTGCAAGCTCGCGTCGCATACGTTCCTGGGCCACCATGCGTTCGGTGAGGCGCGCGTTGTCGATGATCAATGCGAGTTGCGCGGCGATTGACATCAGGAGCTCACGATCCGCCTCGGAGTACTGAAAGCCGCCGCGTCGTGGACCAAACGAAAGTATTCCGACCAGCTCGTTCCTTTGTTTTATCTGGATCAGGATCCGGGATTTGATCGTGCGCAGCACCTCGTGTTCACTCGCACGTTCTTCACGTAACTCCGGCAAAACCGAATGCAGCGCTTGCGACCACGTCTCGATCTCGCGCGACTCGATCACGAGCGGAGTCGAGAGATTCGTCAGGCGCCGCACGACAAAGGCGCGCTTGTTCAACGTCAACCGTTTGCCGCCGGGCTCGGTTTCCGCAGACGCGCTCTGAGGTGATAACACCCGGAGATTGAAATTTCCGGTAGCGTCGTCGCGGACGAAGATCGCGGCGTTGCTTGCGTCGAGGGCGTTTCTGACTCGCTCAGCCAGGTTTTGATAAAGCTGATCGATGGTCGTGACGTGCTGTGTACCCGGTCCGAGATCGAAGAAGATTTTGCGTTCGTCGTAAGGCGTGGGTGCGTAACGAAGTTCGATTTTTGGCAGGAGCGAGCGACGCAAAACGACATGCACGGCGATGAACGCGGCAATGAGAAGGAGAGAAACCACTGCGTCGGTGCGGCGGCCGAAACCGTCGATAAACCTCAGCCGGCTACCTGAGAAGACGACGAAATAGATGGCAACGAATAGAATTAGTTCGACGGAGTAATAAATCCGCCTGAGACTTAAATGAGCCTTTGATTTTCGCCACAGACGGCGTGCCGCTTTGGGCGTCGGCATATGGACGCGCGGCATGATCCTCATTGCGTTGCTCCGATCATAAAATGCTTCTTAGCGCCGGATGGGTGGGGTTTCCGAACAAATTTCGAGCTTTCCGTAAGAGAAACACCGCCAGCCGCGGTTATATAACATACTGTCGCTGTTTTAGGGTCTTTGAGTTAGTGCGGCTCGGGTGGCTAATGTTGCAGTATCCCCAAGCCTGTTTGCCACAAAAAGGCACAAAAAACACAAAAGATGGTTTAGGAGACGAGACTGTGAAATTTGCGAGGCTGGTTTTTCTGATTGCCGGTGTGTACGGCTTGATTGTGTTGTTGCCGATGTATCTTCTCGAAGAGAAGACCGGACGCGATTTTCCGCCGCCGATAACTCACCCTGAGTTTTACTACGGATTCATCGGAGTCGCGGTAGCGTGGCAGGTGGTCTTTCTGATCTTGTCGCGGAACCCGATTCGTTACCGGCCAATGATGATTCCATCGGTCCTCGAGAAAGCAGCTTTTGCAGTGCCCGCCGTCATTCTCTTTTTACAGCAGCGCATCTCTACTTTCACGCTCGCTGCCGGATTAGCGGATTCCGTTTTGGGTGTGCTGTTTGTTCTCGCCTACCTCAAGACCGCTAACTTATCCGAGTGAGAGTTACATCAATTGATCCGTATCGAATTCAGCAGTGTTCGCATCCTTCCGCTGAACCGGCTCCTTCGCGCGTGGATCGCGGAGCAAGCTCGTCGTGACTTCAGTGACAGAAACATTTGCCGGCGGCAACGCCGTAGTGACAGAACTCTTAAACGCGGGTTGAGAGCTCGTTGTTACGTTCCTGGTTGTCTTCGGATTCAACGTGCGATGCAGTTGCCACGTTCCTTGAGACATGAGGAAGAGCGCGTAAGCTGCAAGCGGAACCGCGGTCCAAAACAGCGGAGCGTAAATCCCGCCTTCCTTGATGATAGTCACGATTATGAACGCTGCTGCCGTCACTAATAGCAAGCTCGTTCCAAACAGAATGTTGTGATAGCTCCCGCGTGTATTTCTCGTCAGTCGCAATACTTCGACCTCCGGCACATCGAAAACGAGAGGCGCTCCGCACCGGCGACAGAAGTGAGACTCATCAGTCACCTGGGTGCCACAGGCGCGACAAGCCGAGATGGCTGAGCGCTCCGTCGCGAGCGCCGCTACTGCTTCCGCCTCACGGGCGAGTGTCTGCCGGTCGCCCTTCGTAATGCGCACGTAGCTCTTAACCTCGTAATTAAACGTGGCCAGGACCGCGGCGTCATTCGTTTGCTTCAAAGAGACTGTCAGCGTCGTCGGATAGTCGAGCGCGTTTAGAGAACAATCCCACGAGGCGGAGCACTGACTCCCCCGCTTCGCATACAGCGGCTGCTCGCCCATGACCTTATAACCAACCTTTTGAACAGCCTCAACGAGGCGCAGGCGTACAGTTGCAACGTCGCCCGGTATCGCCAGAGTTACATCGTGATCGCTGATGGTTGTGGAGTAATCGGCCTTCATATTGGGTTTTCCAGTCTTGAACCGACGTTTGGCAGTGACTTATAGCCCAATACGATATGAAATTAAAACGAGTTTCGACTAAACCACGGATTTAATCCGGATTGAATCCGTGTCATCCGTGGCGCCCCTCTCGACCTTCCGATTTGACTTTTGCGGGGAAGGAAGCAACATCGTCGTTGCTTCGTCGGGCGTCGTGTTCACGAGGCGCGAGCCGTCAAACCGGCAAAACTTCAGCAGGTCGTAGGCAAAGGGCTGATGGCATGTAGGACATTCTTTCATGGCAACACGTCTTCAGACACACCGGTGTAAAACGGCGTCTACTTTTACACGCGAAAAAACGCCGGCTTATCGTTCTGAAGTTTTTATGAAAATTTCTGAGACTCGCCTCAATCTCTGGGCGCCAACCACCTGGCGAGATTACTCACGTAGGTTTTCACATCCTGAAGCTTTTCCGGCTCGCGGCTAATCTGATCACCCGGCGGCTCAATCAGAAAACTCGGACATCCCTGCGACGTGTCCCAGTTGTAATCGACAAAGTGATGGAAACTCGACTCCGCCACCGCACGACCTAAACGATTGCCGTGATTATCGGGCCTGCGTTCAAACGCAACGACAAGATTAAACTCGCGGCCCGTCGTCTTACTAACACCTCGCGCGATTACTTGCGTGTGCTCCTCACCGTCAGGAACGCCAACACTGCCTTCATGCGGATGTGCCGGAAAATACTCGATCACTCGCGAACCGTTCTTCAGCAACTCATGAACCGGCTCGACCGGCGTGATTCGCTGGTAGTCGCCGTTCGCGCCCGAATGATAGTTGGGCCATGAAATCGCCGTCGTCTCTTGATCGTCACGGACGTTGCGCGACTCATCGGGATCTTTGTGCCGGCTATGAAAGAAGTGCGCCCGACCAACTCCACCCAACGTACACAACGATGATCCCAGATCCTGATGGTCACGCGTGGTGAGAAGTCCGCCGCCTCTTTGACGGAAACGTGTGATCCCTTCGCAGTCACTGACTGTCATTCCATTGCCGGTATCGACGGCGAAGAGCCAGAGTTCGTCGAAGTCAGTCGTGTCGAGCACGCTCAACACGAGGTCGTTACCTTCGGCGTTTGTTTCTCGATTGCGCGCGGTGACTTTATAAATCGGATTCCCGACTTCATCCCTGATCGACGCGAGATGGTCGCGCAGCAACGAGAACCGTTCGATGCTCCAGTCGTCTTCAGTGTATGGAATCGTCGTTTGCAAAAGGATGTGAACCGGATCGCTCATACCTGCGGATCATAGCCACAAAGCGACAAAAACCAAAAGCGAGGTGTCGATGCGTTAACCCGTCATCCGTCGTATTATTGCGGGCAATCATTTCAAAGAGGAGGCACGTATGGATACGGATTTTTCGAATATCGCAGGGATGTTCAAGTTCAATACCGACATTGTTAATAAAGCTATCGCCGATGTTAGTCCGGAACACTGGTTCCGCAAGCCGGGCGATGATTCGAATCACCTCATGTTTGTCCTCGGGCATTTGGTGGTTCACCGGGCGCGCACGCTTAAAACGATCGGAGGGGATTGGGATAGTCCATGGGGATCGCTTTTCGCGCGCGGCGCAGTGCGCGTTGATGACGCGGAGTATCCGTCGGTCGACGAAATGCGCGCCGCGTGGCACGAGGTCTCGGACGAACTGGTCGCCAGGCTCACGCAGCCAAACGCGGAGGTGTTGACACAGGACGCGCCTAAAAGTCCACCATCTTTTGACGGCAAAATCAGTGGGACTGTCGCTTTCTACGCGTTTCACGACACCTATCACGTCGGCCAGGTTAGTTATATTCGAAAGTGGCTCGGGTACGGCCAAACTGTCGGCTAAAAAATCGATGTCGATCTTACGAAACTCGCGCGTCGTAAGGTTGAAAGCACGATCTCAAAGGAGGCAGACAGATGAAATACTTGTTGCTGATTTACCAGAACGAGCAAAGTTGGAAATCCGTTAGCGAGCCGGAGCGTCAACAGATTTACGGTGAGTACAGGGACTTGATCGGACAGTTGCAATCGCGCGGGCAGTTTGTGACCGGATCTGAGTTGCAGCCGATCACGACTGCGACGAGCGTTCGCGTGCGTGACGGCAAAGAGTTAGTTACTGACGGCCCGTTTGCGGAGACGCACGAGCAACTTGGCGGCTATTTCCTAATCGAAGCAGAGAACCTTGACGAAGCGACGAGCATCGCAGCGCAGATCCCATCGGCGAAAACGGGCACGATCGAGATCCGGCCGCTCGCGGAGCAAGCTGCCGAGGTCTCGGCGTAAGTGTTTGTTTCCGCGCCTTCGACATTGCAAGCGCGCGGCGACTGTGCAACGCTCGCCTCCATGGCAGAGGCGAGCGACACACTCGAACAAGTCTTTCGCGAACAGTACGGGCGAATCATTGCGACGCTGATCCGTACGTCAGGCTCATTCGATCTCGCCGAAGAAGCGTTACAGGAAGCATTCACCGCCGCTGCTTCCACATGGGAACGCGATGGACCACCTCGCAATCCGGGCGCCTGGTTGACCGCAGTCGCACAGCGAAAGCTGCTGGACGCCGTTCGTCGCGATAAAACTCGCACCGACAAGCAAACAGAAGTTGAATACGAAACAACTCGACTCCATCCGTTTGCTGAACCCGCGTCGCTCGAGGAAGCTGTGGAATATCCGGATGATCGTCTACGTCTGATCTTCACCTGTTGCCATCCGTCGCTCAGCCGCGAGGCCCAGGTGGCTCTGACCTTGCGCACACTGGGCGGACTCACCACCACCGAAATTGCGCACGCGTTTCTTTTGCCCGAAACAACTTTGGCCCAGCGGCTCGTACGGGCAAAACAAAAGATCCGCTTAGCCGGGATTCCGTACGAGGTTCCGCGTCTCGAAATCATTGAACGACGACTGATCGCCGTGCAGGCCGTCATCTATCTCATCTTCAACGAAGGTTACGCTGCGAGTGCCGGCCACAGTTTGGTGCGAAACGATCTGTGCTCGGAAGCGATTCGGCTCGGCCGTGTGCTTTGCGAGTTGTTGCCGAACGAGCCGGAGAATCTTGGCTTGCTGGCGTTGATGCTTTTACAGGATTCACGACGCGAAGCTCGTGTAAACGATCGCGGCGAATTTGTGACGCTTGAAGAACAGGATCGTTCGCTCTGGGACCGCAAAGAGATCGCGGAAGGTCTGCGCCTCGTGGAAAGAGCACTCGCACTGGGCCGCGCTGGCAACTATCAGATTCAAGCTGCGATCGCGGCCATCCATGCCGAAGCTGAGACCGCTGATGAAACTGACTGGGCGCAAATCGTTGCACTGTACGAAGCGCTCATGCGCATCACCTCCTCGCCGGTCGTTGCTTTGAATCACGCGGCGGCGGTTGCGATGAGTGAGGGATTTGAAAAAGGTTTGAGTTTAATCGAGTCGGCAGGCCAGAGCGGCGTGCTCGACAATTATTACCTGTTCCATGCGTCGCGTGCGGATCTCTTGCGGCGACTGAATCGGTTCGACGAAGCAGCGGCGGCGTATGAACGAGCCCTCGCGTTGACGACCAATCGCGTCGAGCAAAACTACATCCGCAGACGTCTGAACGAGATCAGCCACAAAAAGGCACCAAAAGCACAAAATGGTTAAGGATTCACTGAAGTAGTTCTTCCCCGATCTCTTTTGTGCTTTTTGTGCCTTTTTGTGGCTCACTTTGGCGGCGGATTGAACTTCGCGTCGTCCAGTGGCACGTTCTGCTTTATGTCATCGATCTTGCGGCCCCAGACGCGGCCGGGCATGGACCAGTGGATCAGGAAGGGCTGTTTGATTCCATTAATTTCCCGAAAGTCCTCGTAATCTGTTTGCAGCGGGAGCTTACCGAGCGGCGTGTCTGATTCTGTGTAGCGTCTGACGAGCAGCCCTGTTCGGACGTCAAAGAAAAGCTTTTCTGAAGGACCATTGATCGGTTTCGCGTCGATCACATACGCGTCTGAATCGCGGACCGCCACTTTACCCGTCACGTTAAGTTTCGAATAAAGCTCTTCCGTCTTGAGTTCTTTGTAAAAGACGGCTTCACGCTTTAGTTCGGCCAGGAGTTGATCCGGCAGCGGCGTCAAACCCTCACGACTGCTGTGTCCCCAGGCCACGGTTCCGTTGAAGCCGTTGCTGAAGACAACCTGCGGATAACTGGTGACCGTCAGCATTTTATCCGGCGCTTTTTGGTAAACCTCTTCCGGGACGAGCACGTTGTCAGCGCCGATGCGAGAGCCTTTTGCTATGCGAGTGGTTATCTTCGTAAGCGCCTCGACGCCGCCTATGGCTTGCACGTATCGATCGAGGATCTGTTTCACTGAAGGCAGGGGTGCCTCGGGTGTAGTCGAATTCGGCGCCCAGAGGTTCTGGCCCACGACCGGAACGGAAATAGGTGTGGGCTTGCCGCGATGACAGGTGTAACAACTAACCGCGCCCTGACCGTTGAAGCTTCCCTTGTTGATGTCGAAGACCATCTGAATCATGCGCCGAGCGGCGAGCTTCGTTGGCTTGTCGTCCTTGTCGAACTGGTTTTGGACGTGGCAATAGCTGCATCTCACGCCGAGTGAACCGGAGATGAAAGCCATCGTCGGCTCGAGCTGCGATGCCGGGACTCCTTTAAAGATCTGAATGTTCTTGAATCGCTGTGCGGCAGTTTGTTGCTGGGCACGTGAAGTTGAAACGACGATTATCGCGCCTGTAGTCAAGACCAGGAGAAGAATGAATGTTCGCATCTGTTGTCAGCTCCCCGGGAATGGAGGTCAGTAAATCTTTTTCGCATGCAGCGGATCAGACGGCTCGGTATTCGGAACGCGCATCACAAAGTCCAGATAATCAACCTTTCCTCGTTCATCTCGATGGAAAGTAACCTCTCCGTAGAACTGCTTAATGAAGAAACTCGTCTCCGACATCGGGAACAACTCGACTTTCTGCCCGACGTACTCAGCCGTCAGCCGGCCTGCTTCGTCACGCACCACCAGCTCCAGGTCAGGACGCTTATCATCGCGATATTGGCCCGTGAGTTCGTCGTAATTCCCCGAATCAATAGCAACGACTTCCCTCAAACACTTCTCCAACGTCACGTGCTCAAACACACGCTCAAACCCAAGCTTTTCGTTCAGCGCACGGATGGCGGACTGCTCCGGCGTGTTGAAGGTTTGGATGATCTGGTAACCGTGCGATCGAGCGTAGACGATTCCGGACGCCTTCAGTGCCGTTGCTAATCCCCGGCGCCGGTATTCACGCGTCACACCAGTGAAACCTTGCGTTAGACCACCCGGCACAGCCTCAAACAAGTTGACGTCAGAAACGCCCACGTACTCATCACCATGCTTCGCGATGAATAGAGCGTCGGGAAGCACGTACGGCATATCGAGCCACATCAAAGCCTCACGCGCGTTGTAGGCCGGCGGCGCAAACTCAGCTCGTGCAGGATCATCCTGGCTGAGTAGCGTTGTAAGTTCGTAAAGCTTCTCGACGCACCGAGGATCGCGTAGGCGTTCCTCAGCAAACGTTGAAATCGAAATCCCCTGCTCTGCGGTTCGCGCAAGGAACGGTGAAACATCTGCGGCGGTAACGTCGAGACGCAAATCGAGCACTCGCGAAGTCTCTTCAAACCCACGCCTCTTCAGCAGATTCACGAGTTCAACCTCAGACGCATACTGCCGGCACGTGACGGTAATCGCCTTCGCTTCAACCAGATCGTTCGTGAGTCGATCGAGCAACAAGTCGCCAACGCCTCGCTTGAGCCATCGCGGATCGCTCAACAGCAGCAGCCGGTACTTCGGCAAGTAAACCGTTTGCTCAACTGCGCCGTAAGCGATGATCTGCCTGGTCCTGCCGTTCTCGACGACGTAATGCCTGCGGAAGTAACGCGACTCGTCAAACTTCTGACGCCGAATCAGCCAGAGCTCATGACCACGCGTATCTTCACCGGCGCGAGCTGAGGCAATCGCGCTGACACGCGGCCAATCGGGATCATGAAATGGACGTAGCTTCGTGTTCACTTCGTTTGAAAAAGTCTTATCGCGCGATGGGCGTTGCTGCCGCAGATCGCCCTTGAATGATTCGACTACGCTGCCTTTGAGTCGTTGACGCGCTGAATACAAACGCTTGTTTACTGTCGACACCGGCACTTCCAGGAACTCGCCGATATCGGCCTGTGTATATCCGTCGACGTAGAAAAGGGTTGTCACAAGCCGCTCGTTATCCGGCAATGCGTTTATTGCTTGCAGTACTCTCGTTACAAGTTCCTGCGTTTCCGCGGAGTGATGTGGTCCAGGTTCAGCCGTCGACGTGTTAACACCGGCTTCGAGCGGCAGGATCTGCAAACGCTTGCAACGCGTCAAACGATTGCATTGCGTCAGCACGATGCGCTTGAACCAGCCGGGGAACGCCGCCGGTTCGCGAAGCTGCGCGAGCTTTTGCCACGCGACGACGAACGCTTCCTGAGCTGTGTCCTGGGCCAGGTACACATCGCCGAGCACGGCAAACGCGCAGCCGAAGGCCATGTCTTGAAAGCGAATCACGAGTTCGCCAAAAGCCTCGCGTCTGAGTGCTGAGGAACTATTCGGATCCGCCGCTCGACGAACAATACTCTCGACGTCTTTCACCTGATCTCCAATTACTAAGAGCCACAAACCGGCCCGAGGCTTACCAAAA
>DASSEB010000111.1:0-10901 GCA_035696765.1 Pyrinomonadaceae bacterium
TCTCCGATAAAGAAAAGCTGGAAATCAAAACCGAGTTTGACGTGACCTCGACGTTGAAGAAGATGGGCCACGAGGTCTATCCCATCGGTCTGTACAACCAGCTCAACGTGATCGGCAACGCGCTCATGGAGCACAAGCCGCACATTGCTTTCAACCTGCTCGAAGAGTTTCACGGGTACCCGCTTTACGATCAGCACGTCGTCAGCTATCTGGAGTTGATGAAGCAGGCGTATACGGGTTGCAATCCGCGCGGGTTGACGTTGGCCCATGACAAGGCGCTGACAAAGATGATTCTTTCGTATCATCGCCTGCTGGTGCCAAACTTCGCGCTATTTCCGATGAATCGAAAAGTTCGGCGGCCGAAGCGGTTGAAGTTTCCTTTGCTCGTCAAATCCGTGAGCGAGGAGGGATCAGTGGGTATCGCGCAGGCTTCAATCGTGCACGACGACGAAAAGCTGACGCAGCGAGTGGAATTTATTCACCATCACAACAAGACGGCCGCGATTGCCGAGCAGTACATCAAGGGGCGCGAGATCTATGTCGGCGTGATTGGCAATCAGAATATTCAGACTTACGCGCCGTGGGAACTGGTGATGGAGAAGTTACCGGACGGCGCAGAGAATATCGCGACGTTGAAAGTGAAGTGGGACCCGGCGTACCAGGAACGCGTGGGTGTTGCGACAAGAGCGGCGGAGTTGACGCCGGAACAGCACAAGACGCTCGAGCGTTTGTCGAAGCGCATCTATCGCTATCTTTCGTTGAGCGGTTATGCGCGGCTGGATTACCGCATGACTGAGGAGGGGCAGTTTTATTTGTTGGAGGCGAATCCGAACCCGCAGATTGCGCACCGCGAAGACTTCGCGGACTCGGCGGAGTATTCAGGCATACCTTACGATCAGTTGCTGCAAAAGATCATCACTGTCGGGCTGAACTACGCCGGACCCGGATGAAAATTTTGTAATCCTGTCTCTATTACACTTTTAATCCACTCATACAGTCGAATCAAACTTTTTAAGGTTGTCGGGAGAATTGTGCCCATGACGCTCGCTCTAACTTTGCTTTTTACACTGAATTTATTTCGTTTACTTCAGCGTGCGTGATCTTTCATATTGACCGCGTGTTGATCCACGATTGGCCCCATTGGCCCATAAACACGGTTGCGATCGCGTGTGAGGCTGTAACTGATTCGTGAATTCTTTTCGTTCAAACGCTGCTTCTACAAGGCGTTTCGTCACGAAACAGTCACATTGGTTGTTGAAGCACACTTTTGCAGCCGTTAAGATGCCAGGGTCTTTTGCGGTGCCCTCCTCACGTTAGAAATAACAACAAGTCGAAATCAATTGAGAGAAGGTACTTCCCTGTTTATGGAGTTACGAAAACTGTTCCCTCGTGTAGTCGTTGCCTGTTTGGCTCTTGCACTTTGGTCAACCTCAGCATTCACCCAAACTCGTCCACGCGTCACGGCGTCAAACGATGACGCGAATGAAGTGTCCTGCTCACCTGATGAGCTTGCCGCGATGGCACGGGCTGCGGATACGAAGCGCGTGTGGGAAGCAAAGCCGAAACCGACGATCGCGCTGGAACCGTCGACTACTCCGACCACTGATGGGTTCCTGAAGTTTGAGCCACTGCTGTTGGCCGCAATCGATCAACGATTAGGATCGCGTTATCGCTGGGGAGCAACTGGACCAGACAGATTTGATTGTTCGGGATTTGTATGGAGCATCTTTCAGGCTACGGGGATTAACTTCGAAAGGGCGAGCGCGCGCAACTTGTTCGCGCGGTTTGAACCGGCTCCGGAGGGAGAGCAGTTTAAGTTTGGAACGCTCGTGTTCTTCAGTAATCTAAAACACGTCGGCGTGGTCGCTGACGAGCATGGCTTCTATCACGCTTCACGCCACCAGGGCGTTATCTATTCCGAGTTTAATGAGTATTGGTTGAAGCGCATCGACGGCTTCCGCCGCGTGCCGCGAGGCGTGCAGATCACTGACTAGCCACGAAAAGTTTAAGCCACAAAGAAGCACAAAAAGCACAAAATCATTAATGGATCGTTTTGTGCATTTTGTGCCTTTTTGTGCCTAGCGTGTGTTGGGTGGTGGCACAAAGCCAGCGCGGTGCTCGTCGTCCCGAGCGTCCCAAACAACCACAATCTTATCCACCGCGACGTAGCAACTCTTTCCATCATCATCGCGCAAATGCAGCACTCCCATCTCGACCTTGAGCACTTCACCGCGCAAGCTCGATGCGCCACCGCAGTAGACGTCGATCTTCCTGCCGATAAGTCTTGCTAAAAAATCTTCCACGGCCCTACTTCTTCCCATTTCTAAAAGTAATCTTCACCAGCGGCAACGTGTCGGGATCGTCCTGCTGATCCTTTTCGAACTGGTACAGGTCCCAGTACGCGCAACGCTTCGTAAGCGGAAACTCTCTGCACACCGCCGGCCTGGCGTTGTAAATACCGCAGCCGCGCGTTTCGGGATTGATGAACTGGCAAGCCTCTCCAAACAGATGATCGCGCTTACGTCGCAGCACTCGCTCCTTCGCGTACATCTTGGTGTAACGCACGGTCGCCACTTCTTCAGTGACGCCGAAGTGTTTCGCCAGACGACGGATGTCGCGCTTCGTAACCTGAACGCGCTCGTACACCGAACAACAGAACGCGGGACACTCAACACAGTTGTAGTAGCTTCTCGGCTTGGGGGTCGTGGTTGGTTCACCCATGTTCGCGAGTTCTCTCCAGTTGCTATCGTCGTTTGGATTTCTTGTACTCGGCCAGCAGCAGACTCATGAACTGCTCGCGCTTATCATAGAGACGCTTCGGCTCACGAGGTTCATGACGTGTAAGAGCATAAGCCGTAATGAGCGGAAGTGCCACTGTAGAATCAACATAACAAACAACTGCATCGGGCAAGCGATCGGGATCGACCTTGCCCCACGACACTGCTTCGCCGGGAGTTGCACCGGAAAGTCCGCCAGTGTCAGGACGCGCATCAGTCACTTGCAGAAAATAATCGTGACCGCGTTCGTCGATTCCCAGCACTTCCTGGATCTGCGGTTCGGTTTGCAGGAGAAAGTTTTTCGGAGAGCCACCGCCGAGGATGAAAACTGCTGAGCGGCCTTTCTGCTTCTTGCCTTTCGCGTTTACTTCACCGCGTTTTGCAGCGAGCACGATCGCCGCGGTCTCGTTCACGTCGAGTGAAGGATCGAAGGCGAGTTTGTTTCCTTGCAGCGCTTTCGCGGCGACGTTCATGCCGATCGACGAATCGCCGGGAGATGAAGTGTAAATCGGCACAGCGTATTCGTAAGCGACTGCAAGCAACGACTTCTCATTGATGCCGAGCTTCTGTTCGCGTTCATGAACATAGCGCCCACACAAGTAGTGAAACTCAGCAGTCGACATGGGACGCTGAAACTCAGGGCCTTCGATTATCTTGCGGAAGAAGGCGTCAGTATCGAGCAGCACCGAATAATCGAAAAAGATGTCGTAGATACGAACGACCTCTTCTTCGCGCAGCACGACGTCGGAGGTTTGCGCGTTTCCGAGGTGCATTGCGAGCCCGATTCCGAAATGCGTGTCGTGATAAAGATTCGCGCCCGTGGAAATGATCCAGTCGATAAAACCGGCTTTAATAAGTGGAATGAGAGCGGAAATGCCGAGCCCGGCGGGTGTCAGAGCGCCAGTCAGGGAGACGCCAATCGTGACCTCCGGCTCGAGCATCTTCTGCGTAAAAAGCTGGCACGCCTCGCGCAACCGCGCGGCGTTGTAGGCGAGAAAAGCCTCGTCGATTAGATCCGCAACAGCGATGTTCTTCTCGATCGGCGCCGGATCGATACGCTTCCCGCGCAGGAATTTACTTTTTTGTTTACCCATTCTGTTCTCTTGATTGCTCGTGGAGTGTCGTTTGTTTTTGTGCTTTTTTGTGCCTTTTTGTGGCTAGAAAACTCTTGTGCCTCTTTGTGGCTAAACTCATCCGTGGCTCACTTCGGCGTTCTCCTGGTGCGCTTTTTTAACTCGCAGTCGACCGATACGTCGTTCGTCCGCTTCAAGCACTTCAACTTCGAGTCCGCGGATCGTCAACACCTCTCCGACCGCCGGAACTGTTCCTGATTCGTTGATGACGAGTCCTGCTATCGTCGTGAAATCGTCATCTTCGATCTCCATGTCGAAGAGCCGTTCGATCTTGCCGATTTCAGTTGACGCAAGTACTTCATAACTGCCGTCCTCGCCCTCGACGATCTCTTCCAGTTCTTCGCCTGCTATGTCTTCGTCTTCGATCTCGCCGACGATCTCTTCGAGAATGTCTTCCACGGTCACGAGGCCGCACACGCCGCCGTACTCGTCGATCACCATCGCGAGCTGCACGTGGGCCTTTTGCATTTCGTCAAGGAGGTCAGACACCGGCTTCGTTTCCGGAATGAAATAAACGTCTCGCACCAGCGGCTTGATGCTCTCGTCTTCACTTCCGTCAGCCCAGCACTGCAGCAGGTCTCTTACATAGATGATGCCTTCGACGTTGTCGATCTGCTCGCGATAGACAGGAAGACGCGAATACTTCGACTCCAGGATAACATCGCGCGCTTCTCGAACGGTGGCGGTTTCCGGGACGCCGACGATATCGGGCCGTGGTGTCATTACTTCACTCACGTGCGTGTCGCCAAACTCGATTATCGAATGAATCCGTTCGCCTTCTTCTTCTTCAAGGATGCCTTCCGCCTCGCCGACGTCGATCAGCGCCTGGAGATCGCCGCTATCGTCGTCTTCTTCCTCTTCCTCGCCGTCGTCCGCGACCTGGTCCTTGCGCCGCGAGCGATCGAACAGTCTCTGAAAAGGATCGGCGATGAATGCCATGATGAAAAAGAACGGACGAACGACAGGCAGTAGGAAGAGGAGAATGCCTTCCGGATTGCGCGTCGAAATGAAAAGTGGAATCAGTTGACGGAAGATACCGGCGAGAATCAAGCCGGCCAACAGGCCAACCAGCACGAGTCGAGGCTCGGGAAAGAGACTGAGCGAGATTGACGTGACGAGGACGGCGACGACAACCAGCAATATCTGGATCATCGCCGAGAGCGCGAAACTAAATCGCGGGCGATTTTCCAGTGCTTGACGCAGGAAGACTCGCGAGCGTGGTTCAGGCTTGTCTCCATTCTCGCCAATTAAGCGGCGTAGACCCACGTCGCTCAACTGGGCGAAGGCCATATCGACCGTGGCCAGCACGGAGAGCACTATGAGCAGAAGGAGCGCAAGCCCTATTTCAAGTTCCATCGATAGGAAGATAGTATGGACGTGATTGGCAGTATTTACAAATTCTTACTAAATGCCTAACTTCTTTCTTAACCTTAATTCCAATCGATTCATCTCGCCATTATCACTCTCGTGATCGTAGCCCGAGAGATGAAGCAAGCCATGCAGAATCAACTGGGCGATCTCTTCGTCAAACGATAATCCGTTTTCTTTCGCCTGTGTTGCAGCAGTTTCAACTGAAACAGCAATGTCGCCGAGGTTCTTAGGCTCCTCTGCAGGGAACGACAGCACATCGGTCGCTTTATCGATTCCACGAAATTGCCGGTTGAGTTCTCGAATGCGGTTGTCTGAAACGAACGCGACAGTGGCTGAGGATTCGCTCTTTCCGATTTCTGCCAGCGCCTTCGCCGCAAAGGCGGTCCATCCTTCGGTGTCGATCTGCAAACGTCGCTGGCGATTAACGACCTCGATCATCACTTAAATCTGGCTCTTCTTACCCTGCTCTTCGTACGCACGGATGATCAACTGCACCAGCTTATGCCGGACGACGTCTTTGTCGGTGAAGTACACGAACTCGATGCCTTCGAGCTTGGACAGTATTCGTTCTGCTTCGATCAGACCGCTGCGTTTTCCAGTCGGCAGATCTACCTGCGTTACGTCGCCAGTGATCACTGCTTTCGATCCGAAACCGATGCGCGTGAGAAACATCTTCATCTGTTCGCTCGTCGTGTTTTGTGCTTCGTCGAGGATGATGAACGCGTCGGAAAGCGTTCGGCCGCGCATGAATGCGAGGGGCGCCACTTCGATCACGCGTTTCTCGAGCAACCTCGTTACGCGCTCGTAGTCGATTAGATCAAAGAGCGCGTCGTAGAGCGGTCGCAGGTACGGATCCACTTTGTCCTGCAAGTCGCCTGGGAGAAAGCCGAGTTTCTCGCCGGCTTCGACAGCAGGTCGCGCGAGCACGATGCGATTCACCTGCTTCTGCATCAACGCCTGCACCGCCATCGCGACTGCAAGGTACGTTTTGCCGGTACCGGCGACGCCGATGCCAAACACCACGTCCTTGTCCTGAATCGCCTGAATGTACTTGCGCTGGTTGACAGACTTTGGCGCAACCTGTTTCTTGCCGGCCGGATTGAAGCGTGCCTTCGTGAAATAGTCGCGCAGGCTGAAAGCGCGATCCTCCGCGATCTGCGCGAAGGCTTCACGCAGTTCTTTGTCGGTGAAGTGCTTTCCTTCTTTAAAGAGGTCGGAAAAATCCTGGAGGATGCGTTCGACTGTCTCGACGTCGGCGGGGTCGCCGTCGATGGAAACGTCCTGGCCGCGCGCATCAATTCTCACGTCAAGCAGAGACTCGAGATACTTGATGTTCTGATCGTGAACACCAAATAACGTCTCCAGACCACGAGGCGGAAGCTCAATTTTCTTCAAACTCTGTTAACTCTCTCCTTCGCACACATGCTGCCACAAAGAGGCACAAAATGCACAAAGATTAATGAAATCGTTTGCTGTTTCTGCTTTTGTGACCGGTTTGCGGCGGCTTGACACTGGTGCGGTGGATCCCTATACTCCGTCGCTTGCGCCTGGAGGCACCCGGCGCAGTTTGGAGAACTTGATGCCGAATCACAAATCAGCCGAGAAGCGCGTGCGCCAGAGTGAGAAGCGTCGCGTCATTAATCGCGGTCATCGGACCAAAGTCAGAACATATATCAAGAAGGTGCGCGCGGCGCTCGAGGCGGGTAAGACTGAGGATATTCAGAACATCCTGCCGGACGCTATCTCGGTGATCGATAAGTCGGTCCAAAAGGGCGTCATGCACAAAAACGCGGCCGCACGTTACAAATCGCGATTGACAGTTCAGGCGAATCAAGCGGGTAAGTAGAAACTACCAAATCTAAGACATCTTCCGAGGCGGATCGACATTTCGGTCCGCCTCGGTTTTTTATTGAGAGGAGTCGCCAATGAGTCCTTGTCAGTCAGACACTGAGATCGAGAATGTGGTGCGCGCGTTTGAAACGTGCGCAACCGGTCCGGATGAATTCAAACATCGGGAACACCTGGTGGTGGCCGTTTGGTATGTGGAAACACTCGGAAGGGAAGCGGCGCTCGATCGAATGCGATCGGGATTGTTGCGCTTTCTCGAGCATCATGAAGTAGACAAAAAGATTTACAGCGAGGCGATTACGGTCTTTTATATCGATAAGATTGCAGAGAAACTGGATGAGTTGGGATCAAATGTTTCGCTGGTTGAGAAGTGCAATACGGTATTAACCACGGATTTCACGGATAAAAGCGCGGATTAAGTCGCTAATTCGCAGACGAGCATTTCGAGCTGAAGGCGAGGTGTTGCTTGCGAGGTTTTGATTGCGAGATCGGCGGCGGCGGTGAGTTGGATGCCACGCGCGATCTTCGCGGCGGTGCTGCGTTGTAGAGTTGAGATGTATGTGTCACGTTTGAACGGCGGGAGGGAGATGTTGCGAAAGACCTCTTCTCGGCCGCCGCGTGCAAGTAAACTTTTACCAAGCGCGAGCCGGTGATAATTGCCCGCGATGAGTCCGACTAGCATCACTGGCTCGGCGCCGTCCTCGAGAAGTCGATGCAGAGTTTCCAGTGCACGCTTGCGATTGCCCGCCAGCAGGTGGTCACCTAATTCAAAGTTCGATAACTCGCGCGTGCGGCCGATCAATTCGTCAACCAGCGCCTGTGTTATGCGCCCTGTATTGGCTGCCGCAGAAGCGAGTTTGTCGACTTCGTTGAAGAGTGTCTGCACGTCAGTGCCGACCAACCTGATGAGCTCGCTCAACACTTGATCGTCGGCGGTGATCTTCAACTCTTTAAGACGCGTCTTAACCCACGCCTTTGCCTCGGCGTCCTTCAGCGGCAAAAACTCAACGACCGTACAAACATCGAGCAGCACCTTGCTGGATTTCTTCCGTTTGTCGAGCTCGTCAGCGGTGAAGATCATCACCGTGGAAGGAGACGGATTGTTGAGATAACGAATGAGAACATCCTCGTCATTTTCACGAAGCCGGGCGAAATCGCGAATGCGGACCACACGCATGTCCGACATCATCGGCAACTGCTCAGCGGCGGCGATCGCCGACTGGACGGGATCGCTCAACAGACTGAAACCCGATTCATTGAATTCGCGCAGCAGAGTGCGACTGAGCGCAGCGTCGGCGATTGCCTGGGCGGCGGTGCGTCGCAAATAGATTTCTGGTCCAAGCAACAGGTAGAGCGGCCGCAAACCTTCGCGCAAGGAACGCTCGAGCTCTGTTCGCGTCAGCGTTTTCATTTCTTCTCTAGTTCGACGGCGTTGATGAGTGTGGAGACGATGCTCTCCGCGAAACTGCGCGACATGCGGAGGATCGCCGGATCCTCTTCGTTGAAAAAGCTGCGCGGGTCGCTTGCGAATTCATACTCGCCGCGAAAGACGAAGTTCTGATTGTCGTACAGCACGCGGTTCTCGGTTTGATCGCGCACTGTGACAGCAGCAGCGATCGTCACTTCGAAGATTCGCGCGCGGCCCTTGTCGTCGAGCAACACACCGCCAAAGTTGAAACTCTTGATGACGCCTTCGATGACGGCGTCAGCGCCTTCGCGTTGGCCCTGGACGCGCAGGCCGCGGCCGCGATGCACGAGCTCCCGCATCACGGCGTCCGTGAAACGCGATTCAATCTTGTAGCGCAGCGCCTGGCTTTCCATTTGAAACGCCGGCACCGCGACGGTTTTGATGCGCGCCGGAAGTTGGTTCTTCGTCACCGGCTTGTAGCACTCGGCGAAGCCGGAAACGAATGAGAGCATCAGGATGAAGACGGAAAGACGAAGAAGCTTGGGCATCGGTGCTGGATTCTCTCATACTGGCCGTGGATTTTCACGGATACTTAGGGCGACACGGATGGTCTCGGCAGCAGCTTTCACGTCATGGACGCGGACAATGTGCGCGCCTTTCAAAATCGCGGCGGTGATTGTTGCCATCGTGCCGTGAAGGCGTTCTTCCGGAGGTGCATTTCCGAGGATGCGGCCGATGAAGGATTTGCGAGACGTGCCGATGAGTAACGGGTAATCAGGGAAGGCGGCGATGAGTTGATCGAGCCGCGCGATTAGTTCGAGGTTTTGATCCTGGGTTTTGCCGAAGCCGATTCCCGGATCGATGACGATCGATTCGCGCTTTACGCCGCGTCGTTCAGCCATGTGCACACTCGCGCGCAGGCTGCTCGTAACTTCCTCCATCACGTCCGCGACAGGTGGCAGACGATGCATCGTGGCCGGCGTGCCGCGCGAATGCATCAGGACGAGGCCTGCGCCGGCCCGCGCGACTGCATCGGCAACGTAGAAATCAAAACGAAGCGCGGAGATGTCGTTGATGATAGCTGCGCCTGCGTCGAGTGCAGCACGCGCGACTTCTGATTTCGTCGTATCGACGGAAACCGGTGTGTCAGTTCTCTGAACGAGCGCCTTGATCACAGGCACGACGCGCATAATCTCTTCGTCAATCGAAACCGGCTCGCCGCCAGGACGCGTCGACTCGCCGCCGACGTCGATGATATCGGCGCCTTCGGCAATCATCTGTTCTGCATGGGCCAGCGCGCTGTCGATGCTGAAGAACTGGCCGCCGTCGCTGAAACTGTCCGGTGTGACGTTGAGAATGCCCATGATGAGCGTGCGCTCACCGGTGGGCAAAACTCGATGTTTGATGTGCCAGGCGTGAGTCATCGTCGGCAATGATAAAAGAAAAAGGGGCGGCCACGGAGTGCCGCCCCAATAAAACGTCTCTTGAAGTGCTTAGGCCGGTTGTGGATTGCCGCCCGCTATGGGTGGCAGAATCGGCTTGAGCGGTTTCGCAGTTGGTTCCTTGAGTTGCGGACGATCTTCGTCGCCACCGGAATCGACTGCCGGCGGATTCTCGTCGAGCGGCAAGCCCGCAACAATCCGTCGAATCTCAACTCCATCCAACGACTCGCGCTCCAACAAGCACTCAGCCAAACGAATCATCGTTTCGCGGTTCTCTTCGATGATCGCCTTCGCTCTCTCAAACTGAGCGGTGACGATCTTCTTCACCTGCTCATCAATCTTGATGGCCGTGTCTTCAGAGAAGTCGCGATGCTGAGCGATCTCGCGTCCAAGGAAGATCTGCTCTTCCTTCTTGCCGAAGGTGAGCGGTCCCATCTCAGACATGCCGTACTCGCAAACCATCGCGCGCGCGAGTTCCGTCGCACGCTCGATGTCGTTTGAAGCCCCGGTGGTGATGCTGCCGAGGAAAGTCTCTTCGGCGATGCGTCCACCCATCAGGATTGAGATCTGACCCAACAAGTATTCCTGGCTGTAGTTGTGCCGGTCGCCTTCCGGAAGCTGTTGAGTTACACCCAACGCCATACCGCGCGGAATGATGGTGACTTTGTGGACGGGGTCGGCCTTGGGCAGCGTATAGGCGACCACCGAATGCCCCGCCTCATGATAGGCGGTCGTGATGCGCTCGTCTTCCGGCATCACCATCGAACGACGCTCGGCGCCCATGTAAATCTTGTCCTTGGCCATTTCGAAATCGAACATATCGACCAGCCGTTTGCTCTTGCGCGCCGCATACAACGCCGCCTCGTTGACGAGGTTGGCGAGATCGGCACCCGACATTCCGGGCGTGCCGCGGGCCAGGATA
>DASSEB010000112.1:0-10141 GCA_035696765.1 Pyrinomonadaceae bacterium
TGGGCCGATCTGCCCGCCACAAAACGCGGCGAGTACCTTTTCAAAGCTGCCGAGCTGCTCGAGAATCGCCTTCAGCAACTCGGCGAGGAGATGACGAGAGAAGAAGGCAAGACCTTGCCTGAAGCCATCGGCGAGGTGAAACGCGCCATAAACATCTTCCGCTATTTCGGCGGCGAAGGTTCGCGACAGTTTACTTACCAGGTCCCTTCAGAACGCGAGAACGTACTCTGCTATACGATTCGTAAACCACTCGGAACAGTCGCGCTGATCACGCCGTGGAACTTTCCGAGCGCGATCCCTGCATGGAAGATCGCGCCCGCCCTGATTGCCGGCAACACAGTCGTGATCAAACCCGCGTCACTCGCGCCGCTGAGTTCTTACAGGTTGATCGAAGCGCTGCATGAGGCCGGCATACCGCCGGGCGTCATCAACTACGTGACGGGGAGCGGCGGCCTGGTCGGAGACGCGCTCACCAGCAACCCTGAAATCAAAGCTGTCTCATTCACAGGCTCTACTTCGGTCGGCAGCGCGCTCTATAAAAAAGTCGCGGAGAGAAGAATCCGCGTGCAGCTCGAGATGGGCGGCAAGAACCCGACAGTTGTGCTCGACGACGCCGATCTCGATTACGCGGCCGACATTCTGATCAACGGCGCGTTCTTCTCTACCGGACAGAAATGTACCGCGTGCAGTCGAGCCATCATCGAGAAATCGATTTACCAACCGCTGGTGGGGAAATTGGTGGAGAAGACGCTGGCATTGAAGGTCGGGAATGGTCTGGAGGCCGGAGTTCAAATCGGACCGGCCGTTGATGAAGAACAACTTAAAACGGACCTCGAGTACATCGACATCGCGCAGAAAGAAGGAGCACAACTGCTGTGCGGTGGTAAACGTCTGGCGGGCGAGAAGTATGACAAGGGTTACTTCGTCGAGCCGACGATCTTCAGCGGCGTGACGTCAGAGATGCGGGTGGCGCAGGAAGAAGTTTTTGGTCCGGTGTTAGCGCTGATGGTGGCTGACGATTTTGACGATGCCTTGCGGATTGCGAACGACGTGCGCTTTGGACTTTCAGCGTCGATCGTTTCAAAGGACCTGACGCGCGTGCACAAGTTCATCAACCGCATCGAAGCGGGGTTGATTACAGTAAATCTTCCGACGGCGGGAGTGGAGTATCAACTCCCGTTTGGTGGGACGAAGGAATCGAGTTTCGGAATGCGCGAGCAGGGACCGCAGGCTTTAGATTTCTATTCGGAGTCACGCACGGTCTATTTGAAATACACGCAGTAAATTAGCGGCAGATTATCTGCGACTCACCCGGTACACGCAACGCTGATCGCCTTTGATAATATGCTCAGCGCGTTCAACCACCACGTCTGGTCCAAGCACCGATCGAAATAGATCCAACTCCGTCGAGCAGAAACCCTGGCACGCATTTGCCGCAGCGCAGATCGGACAATGGTTCTCAACCAGTAAATAACCACCCTCGTCTTTTCTCACCTCGGCCATGTAGCCTTCTTCAGTCCGCACCTTCGCCAGTTCGCGAAGCTTTTTTTCCAACGTATCACCGGGCCGGATGCGCTTGCTGTAGTCACTCATTTGACGAGCACAGCGCGACGTCAACACGCGCTCAAGGCCCTCTTCGCCAAAAGCATCCTTCACGGAATTAATCAGCGCGACACTCAACTCCGCATAAGCTTCCGGAAACAGGCGATCAGCCTCAGGCGTGAGGCGCCAGAATTTTGCCGGTCGACCAATCGGCACCGGCCGCGTTTCGTGTGTCACGAGCCCCTCGCGCTGCAACGCATACAGGTGTTGCCGGACGGCCATCGCCGTCAACCCCAGACGCTCTGCCAGCTGTGCTGAATCGATCGGGCCCTCCATTTTTAAGAGTTTGCCGAGCGCTCGGCGCGTCTTCCGTTCGCTTGAAGGCTGTGTTTTAGCACTCATGGGATATTTCTAAAGAACTCTCTTTACAAAGTCAATACCCAGTGATACGCTTCTACTTACTAAAGGTTTGACTTTAGAAAGTAGGAGATGCTTTTAACATGACACTTCCAACCGCAGCCACTGAAAAATCACCTGCCTCCCCGCTACAAACTGTTTCATCTGACCCGTTTTCAAGTCTTCGAGTCGCGATCACCGGAGGGACTTCCGGCCTGGGGCTCGCTTTCGTCCGTGAACTTTCCCGTCGAGGCGCCCGCGTCGCTTTCGTCGCCCGCACGCGCGAACGCGTCGCGCAAGTCATGCGTGAGAATCCCGGCGTCCATGGAATCGTCGCCGATGTCTCTGACAAGAACGATATTTATCCGATAGCGATCCAAATCACAGGCGAACTCGGCGGCCTCGACGTGCTGATCAATAACGCCTCTGAGCTTGGACCAACTCCCCTCAGGATGTTGTCTGATACTGAATGCGAGGATCTCGAGCACGTGTTCGCAACCAATGTCTTCGGCCCGTTCCGCCTGACAAAGGCGCTGATGGGCGCGTTGGCAGCTTCTGCGCGCGAAGGACGCGGCGCTGTTGTGCTCAACATTTCCAGCGACGCGGGCGTAAGCGCATATCCGCGTTGGGGAACCTACGGTTCGAGCAAGGCCGCGCTGCATCAACTGAGCCGCGTTTGGAACGAAGAGCATGCAGGGGAAGGCGTGCGATTCCTTTCGCTCGATCCCGGCGACATGGATACGCCGATGTACCACGCAGCGATACCCGATGCAGACCCTTCGACCCTGAAGCGTCCGGCGCAAGCTGCGCACGAGTTGTTAGAAGCAATCGCAGAAGTTTTGCCAAGATCCGTGTTAATCCGTGGCGAAGTTTAAGGAGTGGCCATGATTGCCGCCGAATCAGCAGTCCAGCGTCCGCCTGACGCAAAACTTCTCGTGATCGACGATCACGAAAACATCATTCACGTTCCCCGCTCCGCATTCGTCGAATTCCTGCGGCCAAACGATCTCGTGATCGCGAACGACGCCGCAACACTGCCCGCCAGTCTCAGCGGCGTGCACCAGCAAACTGGCAAAGTCATTGAAGTGCGATTGGCCGGGCGGCCGTCGTTGGATCCGAGCGACATCAATCGCTTCAGCGCAGTCGTCTTCGGCGAAGGCGACTTTCACACGCGCACTGAAGACAGACCGTCACCGCCAGCGATCAAGCGCGGTGACACGTTGCTGCTTGGCCCGTTGCGCGCAACTGTTGAAGGCCTGCTGGAACATCCGCGACTCGTCTTACTTCTCTTTGCCGGCACTCCGGACGAAGTTTGGGCAGGCCTGGCGAGTCACGGCAAGCCGATTCAATACGCGCACATGCAACAGTCGCTCGAGCTTTGGGACGTATGGACCAGGATCGCGGGACCGCCGGTCGCCTTCGAACCGCCGTCGGCGAGCTTTGTGCTTGATTGGCAGGTACTGTCCGCCATTCGTGAACACAAAGCGAACTTCGCAACCATCACTCACGCCGCGGGTATCTCCTCAACCGGCGACGACGATCTCGATCGACTGTTGCCGTTTGACGAGCCGTATCGAATTCCTGAAACGACGGCGCGAGCAGTAGCAGCCGCACGGCAGCAAGGTGGTCGTATCATCGCCGTCGGGACGACCGTAGTGCGCGCGCTCGAAGACGCCGCAACTGAAGACGGTCATTTGCGCAGCGGCGAAGGTCTCGCAAAGGGACGCATTGGTCCATCGACTCGCCTGCGCGTCGTCGATGCGATTCTTTCGGGCACTCACGAACGCGGTTCGAGTCATTACGAACTGTTGCGCGCGTTCCTCGAAGACTCGACACTCGAACGCGCGACTCAGGAGTTGGACACGCGTGGTTACAAGACGCACGAGTTCGGAGACTCCGTGCTGATCCTGTAGACTACCTCACCATGAACACACGCCTGTTCCGTTCCCTCTTGATCCTGCTTGTCATTGCTTCTCCCCTCGCTGCGCAGATCAAGGAACAAAACGTCCGCGCAGAACTCGGCTTTCTCGCGAGCGACGCGATGCAGGGACGTGGCAGCGGAACGGCGTATGAACGGATCGCGGCTGAGTACATCGGGTCGCAGTTTCGTCAGTTCGGACTCGAACCCGCCGGCGACACTGACAACTCCGGCAACACGAGTTTTGTGCAGCGTGTGCCTCTTCAATCCGGCGCCACCTGGAACGCGATCGGCTTCTTGCGCGGGACGGATCCCGCGGGGGACGCGATCATGCTCAGTGCGCACCTGGACCATCTCGGCGTCAACGAAGCTCTCACCGGCGACGACAAGATCTTCAATGGCGCCGACGACGACGCGTCTGGTTGTGTGGCTGTGCTGGAGCTGGCGAGGGTCCTTGCGGCAGGCAAGCGGACGCGCCGTACAGTCTATTTCATCGCTTTTGGCAGCGAAGAGAGGCGCGGCCAAGGCTCGCGATACTTCATCGACCACTCACCCGTGCCGCTGACAAAGATTGTTGCGGATCTCAACTTTGAAATGCTTGGGAGACCCGATGCGAAAGTTCCTGCCAATACGCTTTGGCTCACTGGTTTCGAACGATCGACTCTTGGACCAGAGCTTGCGCGACGCGGTGCATCGCTTGTTGCTGACGCGCGACCGGAACAACGTTTCTTCCAGCGCTCCGACAACTATGCACTTGCATTGCAGGGCGTCATTGCTCACACGATTTCGAGTTTCGGAATGCACACCGATTATCACCGTCCGAGTGACGATCTGAGCAAGATCGACTTCCCGTTTATGACTCGTTCGCTCAACTCCCTCGTAGAGCCGATCAAATGGTTGGCGAATTCAACATTCCGTCCCGCCTGGGTGAAGGGGCAAGCACCGACACGATGAAACCGAAGTTCTTCAGTTCGCCCGCGGAATTCCGGCAGTGGCTCGAACAAAACCACGACCGCGCTAGCGAGTTAATGATTGGCTTTCACAAGAAGTCGTCAGGAAAGGAAAGCATCACTTACGCGGAGGCGCTGGACGAAGCGCTTTGTTTCGGCTGGATCGATGGGGTGCGAAAGAAGTTAAACGAGACAAGTTACGTGCAGCGCTTCACGCCGCGGAAGCCAAGGAGCATCTGGAGCCTGATCAATGTCAATCACGTCGAGCGACTAAAGAAAGAGGGACGAATGTATCCTGCGGGACTCGAAGCGTATGCGCGACGTGATCCGAAACGCACCGGAATCTATTCATTTGAAAATGAGCCGCATAAGCTGGCGCCGGCCTACGAGAAAAAGTTTCGTCAGAACAAGAGCGCGTGGAAGTTTTTCGAAGAGCAACCTCCGTATTACAAAAAGCTCATGATCTTCAGAATTATGAGCGGGAAGAAAGAAGAGACTCGGCTTCGCCGGCTCGAGCAACTGATCGAAACTTCTGCGCAGGGCAAGAGAATCGGCCCGCTCACCGGGAAGGCGGAGAAGTAGCCACCAAAAGCACAAAAGATTGTTTATGCCTGATCTGCTCGTGAATTTGTTGAAGCTACCGGCGCTTGAAGATGTGCAGGATTTTACTGTCCGGCGTGCACAGCCATTTGAGTTGACTGCCGTCCGCAGTTTTGTCACGACAAACTTTTCCGCGAGTTGGGCGGATGAGATCTCCATCGGCTTTGCACGACAACCGGTCTCGGTTTTCATCGCCATAGTTGAACGCGAGCTGGTTGGGTTCGCCGCCTACGAATGCACCCGCAGAGGTTTCTTTGGTCCAACCGGTGTTGTTGACGCAGCAAGAGGCAGAGGAATCGGAAAGGCGTTACTGCTGGCGGCGCTTTGGGGCCTGCGAGACATGGGTTACGTCTATGCGATCATCGCCGGCGCCGGCCCTGTTCGGTTTTATCAAAAGACCGTTGGTGCGATTATCATTCCCGACAGCGAGCCCGGAATTTACACTGACATGCTAAAGAAATGAATACCGCAGAAGCTCTTCAGACCAGGAAACGACAAGGGGATCGCGCGGGGCTGCCACCCGGCCCGAAAGGCAGTCTGATCATGGGCGTGATGCGTGAGTTCAATCGCGACACGCTGGGGTTTGTGACTCATTGTCGCGATTACGGTGACGTTGTTCACACACGCTTTCTCTACGTTCACGCTTACTTTCTTTATAATCCCAGCGACATTGAATCGCTGCTGACAACGAACGCGAAGAGTTATCGCAAGGCAGAGTCATTTCGATCTCCTTTCTTTCATCGGCTCGTGGGAAATGGTCTGGTAACGAGCGAAGGCGACTTCTGGCGGCGGCAAAGACGTTTGGCCCAACCGGCTTTTCACCGGCAGCGGATCAGTTCGTATGGCGACGTGATGGTGCAATACGCGCAACGTGCGATCGCTTCGTGGCAGCCGGGCGAGCGTCGCGATCTCGCCCGCGACATGACGCGACTCACGCTCGAGATCGTAGTGAAGACGCTCTTTAACTCAGACGTTTCCCATGACGCCGATCACATCGGCGAAATACTCTCGGGAGTCGTAAAGCCGTTTGCCTCGCAGGCGACGGTGAAGTGGATCCTCGACAATCGACTACCGACGCCCGGGCATCGCCGTTATTTCCGCGCGGTGAGTGAGATCGATCGAATCCTCTTTCGCATCATTGCTGAACGTCGTGCGAGCGGTTACGACGAAGGCGATCTGTTGTCGATGTTGCTCCAGGCACAGGATGACGACGGCAGTCAGATGAGCGATGCGCAACTGCGTGATGAAGTCATGACGTTGTTTCTTGCTGGTCATGAAACAACGGCACTCGCGTTGTCGTGGAGTTGGTACTTGCTCGCCACAAATCCCGAAGCTGAGCGGAAGTTTCATGCGGAGCTCGACGAAGTACTTGGCGGGCGAGCGCCAAACGTTTCGGATCTGCCGAAGCTGAAGTACACGGAAATGATTACGAAAGAATCGATGCGGCTGTATCCGCCGGCGTATGCGGTTGGCAGAGAGGCAATCCAAGAGACGGAGATCGGCGGTTATCGTGTGCGGAAAGGAACGCAGCTCTTCGCGTTTCCCTGGGTCACTCATCGCGACCCGCGTTACTTCGACGAGCCTGACGCGTTCAAGCCGGAACGTTGGGAAAGCAGTGAGCAGCCTTCGAAGTACGCGTACTTCCCTTTCGGCGGCGGCCCGCGGCAGTGTATCGGGAATTATTTTGCGATGATGGAGATCGTCCTGTTGTTGGCGACGATTGGGCAGCGGTTTAGATTCAAGCTCGATCCGGAGCACAAAGTCGAGGTGCTGCCCGTCTTGTCACTTCGGCCGAAGAGTGGAATCAAGGTAATTATTGAACCGCGGATTTAACGGATTGCCTGAACGATTCGTCCCCACTCTTCGAGGGTCAAAGTCTCGGCACGGCGTTGCAGTTCGACGTTTGCTTTGCACAAGACAATACTTGCGCCGCCGTTGCTCTTCAAGATTTCCTGCAAGCGCCCACTCGCATGCCGCAGGTTATTGAGTATCGTTTTTCTTTTTAGCGCAAACCCGGCACTCACGACCTCCCATAACAAGCGGTCATCCGGAATTTCCGCATTAATCCGCGGCCTAAATTTCAAACGCATCACACTGCTCCACACCTTTGGCGGCGGCCTGAACGCTCCCGGCGCAACGTCGAAAAGTTTCTCACTTTCACAGTAGGCTTCCACCAGCACTGAGATGAAGCCGCGATCGCTCGTTCCGGCCGGCGCCAGCACTCGCTCGACGACTTCTTTCTGAAGCATCAGCACCATTTCGTCCAGACACGCGCGTTGCGTGATCAGATGTTGCAGGATGGCTGTTGAGATGTTGTACGGCAGGTTTGCGACCAGCCGGGCTGAGCGAGCGGGAAGAATCTCTGCACAGAAGTCGGTCGTGAGGGCGTCGCCCATCACCAGTTTGAAATTCTCGAAGCCGGCGAAACGTTCGCTCAACAACGGCGCCAGTTTGTTATCAAACTCGACGGCGATGATGCGACCGGCGCGCTCAACTAAAACGGAAGTGAGCGCGCCTGTGCCTGGTCCAATCTCGATGATGGTTTCTTCGGCTTTGGGAGCGAGTGCGTCGACTATGCGATGACTGATGCGCTGGTCTCGGAGGAAGTGTTGGCCCAGGCGCTTGGAGGGATAAGGCTCAGCACCTTCATCCTTCATCCGATGGTCCTTTAATGCGAGGGTATCCCGTGACTTCGATGTCGTTGCCGTGTTGGACCACAGTGATCCTTTCGAGCTCAAGCGCTTCCGACATGTTCTCGACGCCTCTTCCGCCGACGGCGCTCGGAGCGTCAACACCGCCGATGATTTTTGGCGCGATCAGAAACGTGACCTTGTTCACCAAGCCAGCGTCGAGAAACTCACCGGCGACGGCTGCGCCACCTTCGACAAGCACGCTTTGGATCGAACGGCTAGCGAGCTCTCGTAGAACTCTAACCAGATCGCCGCGTTCTGAGTTCACAACCTCTACGCCTCTCTCCCGCAGCTCTTTCGGCGTTCGCTTATTCCCAAACACGATTACCGGCGCTTGCAATGCTGTGGTCGCTAGCTGTGAATTTGGAGACAGCCGGACCGCGTCGTCGAGCACTACCCGGACCAGCGCGCGTCGCCGCGGCAATCCTGATCGATCGATTAACAGCGGATCGTCCGTTATCGCTGTTCCTGCACCTACTAGAATCGCGTCGTGCTCGTGGCGCAGATCCTGTGCGCGAGCGCGCGCGTCCGGACCCGTGATCCAGCGCGAATCACGCGTCCGAGTCGCGATTTTTCCGTCGAGTGAGACCGCGAGTTTCAAATGGACGAACGGCAGTCCGGTCGACATGAAGTGGAGGTAAGCCTCGTTCACCTGCGCGGCTTCTTCACTCAGCAAGCCGGTCTCGACTTTAACGCCCGCCGCGCGCAGGTGAGCAAAACCTTTTCCCGAAACTTTCGGGTTGAGATCCTCGATTGGAGCGACGACGCGCTTGATGCCGGCTGCAATCAATGCGTCGGTACAGGGAGGCGTGCGGCCGTGATGCGCGTGCGGTTCGAGTGAAACGTATGCGGTGCCGCCGCGTGCTTTTTCACCGGCGAGCTCGAGGGCGATCGTCTCCGCGTGTTTGACCTCTTCGAAGAGGTAAAAGCCTTCGCCGGCAATCTCGCCCGTGGAGCTCACGACGACACAACCGACAAGTGGTCCAGGACTGACCTGCCCGACACCTTGCCGTGCGAGATCGAGTGCACGCGCCATCATGCGGCGATCAGTGTCTGTCCAGGTGGTGGGTGATTCACTCAGAGTGGTTGTAGTCGGCATTAGTTCCCAAACAAGCTATTCACGTACTGCTGCGGATCGAAGACGACGAGGTCGTCGACCTTCTCACCAATCCCGGCGTAGCGAATCGGCAGGTTAAGCTCTTTTGCGATCGCGACTGCGATTCCGCCTTTCGCCGTGCCGTCGAGCTTGGTCAAAACAATTCCCGTCACGCCAGCAACCTTCAAAAACTGCCGCGCCTGCTCGAGACCATTTTGTCCGGTGACCGCATCGACGACGAGCAACGTTTCGTGTGGCGCGCCTTCAACCTCTCGCGCCGCCACGCGTTTCATCTTCTCGAGCTCAGCCATCAGGTTCGACTTTGTGTGAAGACGTCCGGCAGTGTCGACAATCAACACTTCAGAACCACGCGCCTTCGCCGCCTTGAGCGAATCAAACAGCACGGCTGCCGGATCAGTTCCCTGCTTCTGCTGAATCAACGGCACGCCAGTACGCTCGGCCCAGATGGCGAGCTGATCCGACGCCGCGGCGCGAAATGTATCGGCAGCACAGATCAACACATCGTTGCCTTCCGCCTTGATGCGTTGCGCGAGCTTTCCGATCGTCGTCGTTTTGCCGACACCGTTCACACCGACGATCATCATCACGTACGGCGAAACGCTTTCGGGAACTGTAGTTTCTGACGCGATGCCCTGTCGTTCAGAAGCCTGAAGGATATTCAACAACTCCGACTTGATCGCCTGCTTCAGTGCGTCGAGATCGTTGATCTGCTTGCGTGCAACGCCGCGCCGCACGGTCTCGAGTATCTCGAGCGTTGTCGTCACGCCGATGTCCGCGGCGATCAAAACTTCCTCGAGCTGGTCCAGCAACTCTTCGTCGATCTGTTTGCGCCCGGCAAAAACGGTGTCGAGCCTGTCAGACAACGATTCGCGCGTGGCTGCAACGGCGCGGCGGAAGCGTGCCGAGAACTCCTGTTCGAGCGCCGCTT
>DASSEB010000113.1:0-10267 GCA_035696765.1 Pyrinomonadaceae bacterium
ATCTCTAGTTTTACCTAAATCGAGATCGCCCTCCGGGGCGATCTCTTTTTTGTGCTTTCACCGCATTCGGCCGCGGTTGACATCGGTCTTTGACGTGCTAACATGCGGGAAATTGAATGTGCCCCTGTAGCTCAGCGGATAGAGCATCTGCCTTGTTGGAGCCTTGATGGGGAATGCGATCTGGAACCCATTGAGTGGACGACCCTGTATGCGGGGACGCCCTTAGAGCCTCCGGTACTTCGATCGAAAGTGGTCCAAGTAACAAGCCGTGAGGATTGGGTAATCCGCAGGAAACCTGACTCGATTGTGAGTTGGGGATCCTCAGAGACTATACGGGTCGGGACTGCGACGTCCAAGATATAGTCCAGCCAGCAACCCCAGCTTTGACGGGCGGTCAGGGAAAGCCTGATGCTGGAAGCTAAGCAGAGGGCCGCAGGTTCGAGTCCTGCCGGGGGCACCACTCACAACAGAATATGGCGGCTATAGTTCAGTAGGTTAGAACGCTTGATTGTGGATCAAGAGGTCGTCGGTTCGAGCCCGACTAGCCGCCCCATATACCACGGATAAACGCGGATTCACGCCGAGAGATCAGCACGGATCAGAGTATTCATCATTCATCGATCTCTTCTTCACCCAGTTTCTTTACGGAATAGGAATCGAGGTAAGTGGCGTCACGTCCGCGTGCTGTCATGACGTAGGCAAATTGCCCGCGCCGCTCGGCGACTTCCCACGTGAACTTGTGAATACCCTGACTGTGTACCTGCTCTGCTTTCTTGAGATCAGCGACGTCCTGGTAACGTATGCGGATTCCACCCGCGCGCGCGATGGCGGTGACATAGCGCACACGATACTCCATGTCGTAGCCGACGAGCAGATGTGAGACGCGCGGATCTTTGATGGCCCAAACTTCCTGCCGCTTGCGGTCTTCTTTCTCGAGGCTTCCGAGTGATTTGAGACGAGCCTGCGCGTCGTCCCGGCTCATGCCGAGTGCGATGCCCATGATCTCCGGTCGCGGCTTGCCGGGAGCGGCGCTTGCCGACACGCCAACTCCCAGCAACAGCACGCAAACAGTTTTTAAGACTCGCTTCACTTCGTTTTCACACTAGCGACGTTTGAGTAGCTTGACCTCCCACCGGCGTTCGCGGCGCGCACGCGGTAGTAGTAAGTCGATTTTCTAAACACAGTGTTGTCTGTGTAAGTCCTCACGTTCGCGGCCAGGGTCGCGATTTGAATGTACCCGCCACCTACTGACGTCGAACGCTCGACGAGAAAATTACTCTCGTTGTCGGAGTTGTCAACCCAATTGAGTAACACCGATCCTTTTGTCTGAGTGCCGGCAGCAGTGAGTGCAGACGGAGTCGCCGGCCGCGACTGGCAGGCTGCATTTCCAATCAACGTGTATCCAACCGCCGTACTCGGGCTTCCGTAGTTAGCATTATCCGGTACAACAGCAACCACCGGCACGCGGACGAACATTCTCGACAGCCGCCCGCCCGCTTGCGGATTCCCAACCTTACTGTTGGAAACGACAAGCGTGATCGTGTCGGTCTGCGTGTCGTACTTGCTACCGGCGTCGAGATTACCGACGACCGTCGCTGTACCTTGCGTGTTATCGGCGTTGTGAACATACGTACCGTACGTGAAGCTAGCCGCTCCGAGCACGTCTGTTCTCATGTCCACGAAGTAACCCTTGCCGTCTGCGCCGGTAAAGAAGACGCGCCACTGCGTGTTCGGTGTGAGCGGATTGCTCAGGTCAGCCATCTTTAAGGTGAAGACGAGCTTTTGAGAACCATCGGCAGAAAACGGCTCCGCAATTTGAAGCGAACGAATGTCGTGACCTGGCACCTGGTCCAGCGAGTCCCCTGCCGGATCACTCATGATCGTGACGCCGGAACCCGCACATGGACTTTCAATCGTCGTTGGAAAAACACGCGTTGACGAAGCGCCCTCGCCGTTCGCATTCGACGCCGTCACACGGTAGTAATAATTAGCAGCTCCTGCATCGTTGTCCGTAAAAGAATTTACGTCTGCACCGAAACTCGAGAGCAGACTCTCCGCACCGCCGTCAACACCACGATAGAGACGATAACCCGTGATCGGCGAGCCGCCATCGTCGGGAACCGACCACGCGAGATTCACTGCATCGCCGTCTCTCGCCGCCACCAGAAGCGGTGGCTCAGGCTTCGCGTTAACTGGCGGATCGTAAGCCGCGAACAAACGCTTGCCGCCAGTCTGGCGAATGATCGTCGCTTTGCTTGTGGCGTCGTTGTCGTTGCCGTCGAGCCGTCCATCGCCGTTGCGATCGACGCCGCGGATGCATTCGGCTGTGACGCATCCGTCCGCATAACCCGCGAGCACGCGCCCCTGCTTGTCAACAGTCAAATCGTTGAAGTCGAGGAGATTGCGTGTTCCGTCCGGGCAGGTAGTGCCGTTAGTGCAAACCACGCCCCGTTGCACTGGATCGTTTGGCGTAGCGTTGACCGTTACCCAGGTCGCGCCGCCATCGTAGGTCGTCGCGATGTAACCAAACCAGGTGCCCGGGAACGTCCGATCGGTCTGTCTGCCGCTGGCGCCGGGTGTCGCCGAGCCGAGGAAGAAATACGCGGCGCGATCACTGTCGCCGGCAATCACCGCCGAAAAGACGGTGTTCTGTACACCCTGTGAAGCGCCGACGTCCTGCACGTTTTGCCACGTCGCACCGTGATCGTGCGAGACAGCAACGCGAGCATGGCCGTCGCCATCAGCGTAACCGAAGTAGACTGTTCCATCTGCGCCGATGCCGACTGACGGATCAGTGTCACCGGCAGTACTTCCATCAACAGTGCGTATGGACCATGACAGGCCGTTGTCCTCGGAGACAGCAACACCCTGTTTGCCACCGCAGGATTTATTCGGCACATAAACAGTTCCGTCAGGCGCGACTTTGATGTGGCCGTGGAGGCCATCGCACTGCACGAGGGTCCACATCGGAATCGCAACCCCAAAAGTTAAGCCGCCATTGTCACTGCGCGCGATCTCAGCGAGACCGATGTCCTGCGACGCGTAGTAAACGGCGTTCGGATAGGTCTGTCCATTCAAACCGGGTAGCTGGACTGCGCCGCCCTTGAGACTGCCGTCAGGATTCTTTGCGTATGGTCCACTGCCGATAGTCTGGTGGTCCACGCCCGAGTTAATGCCCGAGCCCTGACTGACGTTCCAATTCGCGCCGTCGTCATCTGTGAACGACATGGCGCTGGTCTTGCCAAGCAATTGCGAAACAAACGTGCGATTGGTCCGAAGCGGACCGGCATCGCTGTCCGTGTAAAGAAGCGGATCGGACGTGACCAGCGAAGTGTTAGCCGCACTAACGTCTTCCCACGTAGCAGGCGCGGGCGACGCACTGTCATCCCACTTGATGCGCAAGGTCTGTAACGAAGCCATAAACATCGCGTAGCCTGACTGCCAGTTGACGCCGATGGTTGGCTCACCTGCCGAATTACCCAGCTCCGGCGGCGCCGCATAGGTGTAGTAACGCGGGGCGGCTTCAGTTGAAGGTGTGGGAGTCGGCTGTGGCGCAGGTTTGTTTTCGATAACGGCGCTGCCCTTGTACTGATCGGCCGCAGTCGCTGCGTAGTAGACAGCACGAACGGTGTAGACCCCTACTCCGCTGACTGACGGATCGATCGTCGTGTCTTCCCACGTGAGCGGTTCAGTTGGCGATGTTGCACCGCGTCCGGAGTTGGCGACCAACGGGCCGGAGTTTGAATCCTTGTGGATGTACAGATCGTAGTCCGTGACCGGAAGCAGCCACTCGATCTTGATGTGAATGAGCTTACCTGACCAATCCGCCTGCGTTCCACCGACTGTCAGAGTAAAGGTGTCGCAGGTGAGACCCTCCTGGCACAAGTCTTCACCATTGATTAATCCCAACGGCGCGTTAAGAGCGCCGCCGCCCGGGGCTGTTCCAATCCAGGTAAGAGGTGTGGTCGCAGTCGGGTTGATGGTCGCGCCCGACGGGCTGGATGCCGATGTAATATTCAGCCCCGGCAGCGCGGCCGCGAGCAGTGCGACGAGAAAGCTGATAGCGATCAAAACGCGTGAGGCCTCTCGCCATGAAAATCGATGTTTGAAGGTGTGGTGAGTCATATTTGTCTCCGGTGGCCAGTAGTACTTCCGAGCCGAACAACTGTGCGTCAACTTCCGTCGGGGGCTATTCAGTTGTATAAAACCCTTGGGTGTGGGGTTCTAAGACTGTCGGGGACGTGGAACTACACTGTCTGAATAGACTTGAAAATTGACAGAGCCGTCACGGGACGTGAGCGGAAGTTTGGAGAACCGCTTACGGTATTCTTGTAGTAATAATGCCGAATTCTTGTGATAATCGCTGTCTTGTTGAAGGAGAAGGATTAATGCCAGACGAGCAACGCGTAGCGAATAACTCTCAAACCTATGTGGCCGATGCCGAAAGCTTCGAGTTTGAGACGCTGGAGCAGAAGAACGGGCAGGCCACAGTGATCAGGTTTCGCCTGGAGGATCCAAAGTACCACGCTGGTGACGTGCTCGTGGTGTTAAGCGGCAGTGAGATCCACTTTCACGGAATGATTGGGCAGCTCGCCGATGGCCTGGCGGTCGCAAGCGATCATCGCGGCTCATTGCTGGCGGCGACGGTTCAATAACTCTTACCTCATATACCCGGAAGGAAACGCGACACGCACGCCCGGCGTCGACGACTTCACGTCGATGCGGTGAAATCCCTTGTTCAAGTGTGTTGACAGGAAAGTCAACGCGGCCTGTTTTTGAAGTGAGACGTCCAAGTCGCGGATGAATGGTTGGAAGCTGACCGGAGCACCGAGGCCCTGGAAGAAAGCGATTCCGCCAGTCTCGTTCGACAAGCGCAACAACGAACTCTGCGCATTACTCACGAGCGCCGGATTAGACGCAGCGACGAGGGTCGGCGCATAGAAACCGTAGATCGCAACTCCACGACGCTGCGATTCGTTGACCGCCCGCTGCAAGTCGACACTCTGAGTCGGCGACGACGAGTCGACTCCACGCGAGATATCCAAACCATCCGAAACAAGCAAAATCGCTCGCCGGCCCAAAGGCTGTGATTCAAACTTCTTCAGCGCCTCGATGACTTCGACATAAGGATTGTAAGGCCCGGCATTCGCAAAACCGACCGGAGGCCGCAGGGCGTTCGCTGCGCGCTCGAGATCGGTAGTGAATTTTTGTTTGACTTGCAGACTTCCAGCCCGCAGGTACCCAATCATCACTCTCGATCCTTTCGGCAGTTTCCGGATGAACTCTTTGAGGTCCTTGATCTCGTTGCTAACGGAGGGAACAAGATCTTCCTGAATCAGCAACGCAAGTGTGATTGGTGAGGTAGTTCCGATGCTCCTGAGGGAAATGATGGTCTGGGGTTCGCCGTCCTCATTGACTGTCAAATCGATGTTCTGTAATTCGAACTCGCTTTCCTCTTTGATCCTGATCGTCAAGGGAATGGTGACCGGCCTGCCCGGACTGCCGGAGGTGCTGCCCCCGTTTGTGCTGACCGCCTGGCCAAGCGCAGGCTGACTCATCACGGCAAAACCGAGAGCCAAAGATAGCTGCAATACAATCAGTTGGAGGGTCTTCATTGGAGCTTCCTCTATTCGATTGGCGACATTATACAGACACGCCGCAGAAATGGCTTTTGGGCGAAACTGCCGGGTGCCTGCCGCTTTGTTACCACTTCTTCATGAGCTAAGATCTCAACCCGTATGAACGAAGGCTTGATCACTCAACCGAAAGGCAAACTTTCCAGCAAAGACGCCAGAACAGCTTGGCTGCTGAAAGTTGCTCCATGGATCGCAATGGTGGCCACTTCGGTTCCAGCCCCCCTGGTTTTCCTCGCGCTTTTTTTAGCAAGCACCGCCACTGATTCGGCGGCCGTTTACCTTTTGTTGGCCGGTCTTTCCCTGGCCCTGGGATTCGCGTTGGGGGTGGTGATCGCCGCTGTGCTCCTGATGTATCGCCGGAACTGGCTTGCGAAATTGCGGGACCGGTTAGCTTCGGATGGAATCACGGCGAATGAGGTTGTATGGTTCAGGTCAGAATTGACTTCGGCCGAACGGAAAGCCCTCGCCGAAATCGAGCAAAGCAACCCGCTTCTGGCTGATGCCTACCTGGAAACACTGGCCAATCGGCTTACGGCATCACGCATCGTTTCGCGGTCAAAGCGGGAAATGTTGAAGGTGGAGCGACAAATCAACCGTGCCCGTCTGTTACGGACACCTGAAGCCAACGCGCTGCAAAAGGAACTGGCCGACGATCACGAGAAACTGGAACAACTGCGCCAGCAAGCGACCGATCATCTCGCGCAGGCTAAGACGAGGCTGCAAGTGATTGAAGCGACGGCGAGTCGAAGGCTGAACGAGGCCGAAACGGAGATGATGATGCAGCGATTGGGGAGTGCACAGGATCAATTGCCGCTGGTGCTCGAGATGGCGCAGTTGGAACAGCAGGCACTGCTCGAAGCAACCAATCACAAAGAAACACAAAATGCACAAGAACTCAGCTAATCGTTTGTGCTGTTCGTGCCTTTTTATGGCCTGGTAAGCTGGCGAGACAATAAACGCCCGGCGCTAATCTCTCGGCAAAGCCTTCGTCCACCAGTCCCCAGTTTCCCAACCCTGCTTCAGGCGAACGTAGACCAGTCACACGCGCCAGTTCTCCACGCAACGTCATCCCAGCTCCGGCCAGATAAGACCGCGCGATCTCTTTTAAAGCCTCTTCCCTGTCCACACTCTGTTTCAGTTGCTCGGGAAAACGGGCCTCCGGAATGGACCAAATGTAGGTAAACGTTGGCTCGTACAGAACATCGGTCGGGATAATCTTCAGCGACTTCTGTAGCTGAGTCATCGCCTTGTCGAAACGAGCGCGCTCCGAGATGCCGCTGGCCTCGCGCAAATCCCGCGTCGCCAACTCCCACTCGCGGCGCATGATCTTGAGAATGACCTGCGCGTCCGCCGAAAGGGTTTTTTTCTCCATACGCTGTGGAACGCCCCAGAGCGCGTTAAAGAACGGTAGCAAACGCGTGGCGATGAACGTCGCACGACCGCGCAGCACCTTTCCATAAAAACATTTACCACGCCGCATCACATCGTCCTTGATGGTCCACGCCAAACGACTCTCCGGATCCTTTTGTACGTTGCGCGGCATGTGCGCGTCGCGACGCCCACATACCGCAACGTAAAGCGACGGCCCAGGCCGGCGAGAGTCGGTTAGCGCTTCGCAGAAACCTACCTCCTCAATGAATCGCTCGGCAGCATAGACGTCTTCAACGCGGTTTTCAGGATCGCGCCGCCACATGCGGTCGCGATGGACCTCGATCTCTTCCGGCAACATGCGCGCGATTCTATCAAAGTGATTTGGGCCAGCAGTCACGCCTCAGTCAAATTGCGCAGATCGGTCAAGCTCTCCACGCTGTGCAATTATTCAAAAAACCATCGTAAGTCGCTGCTGCACAACGATCTAATCGAACTTCACGCATCTGGCACAAACAGTGCAGAGCCGATGTCGCCAGTTGTTTGTCCAGACTGGCAAAGCTCAAAGGTACGGAGATGACAAAGGTGATATCGATGCATAAGACAAAACGTTTCCTGGTGCTGGCCTTGCTGGCAAGCCTCACGCTGGGACCAACCCTCTTGAGCGGTGACTTGCTTACTGCCGTTCAGGCGAGCGGCAAAGGCTCATCGCACGGGAAGGCCCCGCAGCCAAACAAGGTGGCTTCAGACCTCAGCAACCTGCTCTCCAACAAGAGCGGCGATAGCCTCGTCAAAGTAATCCTTCAGCTCAATCAAAAGCCCAGTGGCCAACTCAACGCACTGCTCGCTGCCAACGGCGTCAAAATCAGGAAACACTTCGACAACCTCAACTCTTTTGCCCTCGAACTTCCCGGCCGTGTCGTCGCTGCTTTAGCGAACTTTCCGGAGGTCTCATTTATCTCGTTGGACAGCGAGGTCAGGACACTCGGCGGTCACGTTGCTCATACCACCGGCGCCGACAACGTGCGCTCGATGGCCCTCGATGGCGCGTTGGATGGAAGTGGAGTCGGAATCGCGATTGTCGACTCAGGCATCTACGGCGCACACACTTCGTTCACCGATACGACAAACGGTCAATCACGAATCGTAGTCAACCAGGATTTCACGGGGGAAGGCCGAACTGATGATCCATACGGTCACGGAACTCATGTCGCAGCCGCAGCAGCCGGAAACGGCGTAGTTGCAAGAGCTGAATACATCGGTATCGCGCCCCGAGCGAAGATCATCAACTTGCGTGTTTTGAATTCACAAGGAATCGGCTCAGTCTCCAGCGTCCTTGGCGCGTTCAACTGGTTGATGGCGAATGCTTCCACATACAACGTCCGCGTCGTGAATCTCAGTCTCGGCATGCCGGCAATCAACTCTTACCAGTACGATCCGCTGTGCGTTGCTGCGCGTATGCTCGTGGATCGTGGGATCATGGTCGTAGCCGCCGCCGGCAACAATGGAAAGAACAGCGCGGGGCAAAAGGTTTACGGCCAGATACATTCACCCGGTAACGAACCTGCCGTTCTGACAGTAGGCGCCGTCGATACTCACGGAACCGATCAGAGAAGTGACGACACGATCGCAACCTACAGCTCGCGTGGTCCGACGCGCAGTTACTGGACGGATACCAACGGTATCAATCACTACGACAACCTGATCAAACCCGAGATCTCTGCGCCGGGAAACAAGACCATCTTCGCGCAGTCGCCGGACAATTACCTGCTTTCGCAGAATCCCTCGCTCGATGCCGGCGTCAGCAACAGCCAGACTCGCCGTCAGATGGTGCTGAGCGGCACCTCCATGGCGGCGCCACTGGTTTCCGGTGCAGCGGCCCTGATGTTCGAAGCCAACCCGACTCTTACCCCCAACTTGATGAAGTCTCTGTTGATGTACACCGCGCAACAGCTTCCGAACTACAACATGTTCGAACAAGGCGCGGGCGAACTGAACATCGACGGCGCGGTTCGGCTTGCGAGACTTGTTCGCACAAGCCTCAACAGCTCAACCGCATTGGGCGCCACGTTACTTACCGGTTATGCGCCTGCTCCGCAATCAAACATCTCCACGCAAAACGGTATTTACACCTTCCAGTGGTCGCAAGGCATTATCGTTGGCCAAACCTACGTCACTGGCACCGCACTGATTAATCAGTATCAAAGGGTCTATGCGAAAGGCGTGCTGCTCGGCGACGGCGTACTGATCGGCGATGGTGTTCTGGTCGGCGACGGTGTGCTTGTCGGTGACGGTGTCCTGGTCGGCGACTCCACGATGTTTTCAACCGGCGTTCTTGTCGGCGACAGCATTCTCATTAGCGACGGCAGCACGATCGGTGCCGGCCAGTCGTTCTGTTCAATTTCGATCCTGCTTGGCAATGGCGTGCTTGTCGGTGACGGCGTGCTCGTCGGCGACGGCGTACTCGTTGGTGACGGCGTTCTCGTCGGCGATGGCGTACTCGTTGGCGACGCGATTCTCCAGGCGCTCACAGCGCTGACGAATGGTGACGCCACCTCTTCGATGGCAGTTGTGCCCGACGATTACACCGACTATCTGGGTTACTAAACAGTAGTCACTATTCAGAACCCCCCATACTGAAGGTAGACGAATGTTGCACACGAGCACAGTACAAGAAGAGAGAGAACTGTCAGTCGCCGTCGAAGCGGTCAAAGTCGAGCGCCTGGCGAACAGTGACGAACTCGAAGTTCTCCGGTTCCTGGCTCAACGTCCGATTCACACGGTGACGTTAATGGGTTTGATTCACGACAACGGGATCGTCAGTCCGTTCAACCGCGGCACGTTCTACGGCTGTCGCGATTTGATGGGACAGCTTGAAGGAGTGGCGCTCGTGGGCCACGCAACTCTCATGGAAACCGTTTCAGATCGTGCGCTCGCTGCGTTGGCGCAAGTAGCGCGCGAGTGTCCGAACACGCACATGATCATGGGAGAGAAAGAACGAGTGGCTGACTTCTGGAGTCATTACTCGGAAGCAGGCCGGCGGCAGCGTTTAGCTTGTCGCGAATGGCTGTTTGAGTTGAGCTGGCCCGTGGAGGCGCGTGAGCCGGTACAGGGCTTGAGGCGTGCAAATATGGCGGAGTTGGACTTGGTGATGCCGATACAAGCCGAGCTCGCCTTTGCTGAAAGTGGAGTTAACCCGCTGGAGATCGATCCGCAAGGCTTTCGAGAGCGATGCCGCCGCCGTATCGACCAGGGAAGAACAT